>DATNQL010000360.1:0-8865 GCA_036704025.1 Stenomitos sp. | reverse complement strand
GACGCCGCCATGCCAAATCCAATGCCAAGCCGTAAAACGCCATTAACTGGCTGACAAAGGTTTTCGTTGCCGCCACACCAATTTCGATCCCGGCATGGGTATCGATAATCTGATTGACAAGCTGTCCTAATGAACTTTCCGGGCGATTGGTAATCCCTAACAGTCGCGCTTCATACTTGGGGAGTTGACCAAAACGACGGCGTTTTTCCATCTCCAGCGCCGCTAGAGTATCCACCGTCTCCCCCGACTGGGTAACGCCAATTGTCAGGGTGTTGGCGGTTAGCGGTGCAGGTGCGTAGCGAAACTCCGAGGCATACTGCACCATGGTTGGAATCCCAGCTAGCTGTTCGAGCAAGTATTTCCCAACTAAACCAGCGTGCCAACTGGTGCCACAGGCGAGGATTTGAATTTGTTCTAAATCAGCATACAGTTCCGGCGACAAGCCCAAATTAATCGGGGATTGAGTGACATCGGCTAGATTCCAAGTGTCGTCTAAATAAGCTTCTAAGCAATTTCGCACCACTCCCGGTTGCTCATAAATTTCCTTGAGCATAAAGTGCCGGAAGCCCTGTTTTTCCACCAAAACAGGATTCCAGTTGAGAGTGCGGGGATATTTTTTTAAACGTTCACCTGCAAAGTTGTAAACTTCAACCCCTAGAGGAGTGAGTCGTGCCAGTTCCCCATTCTCCAACGTCAGCACAGCGTTAGTATGAGGCACTAAGGCGGGTGTATCGGAGGCGCAGAAAAATTCACCCTGACCAAAGCCAATGGATAAAGGCGCTTGTTGGCGTGCGACAATCAGTTCATCAGGATAATCAGCGGAAATCACCGCGATCGCAAAGGCTCCTTTGAGTTTGTTCACCGCACCGCGTACCGCCTCCAGCAAGGAATTAGTTGGTTGCGAATGAGCCAGTTGCTCCTGCCTCAGAAACTCGGCAATTAAGTGGGGAATCACTTCCGTATCCGTATCGGAGCGAAACTCATGCCCTCGCTCTTTTAATTCTTCTCGTAATTCCCGATAATTTTCAATAATCCCATTTTGCACAACCGCCACCCTCATGGCACTATCCATGTGAGGATGGGCGTTATATTCCTCTGGCTTGCCGTGAGTCGCCCAGCGAGTATGCCCAATGCCGATTTTAGCTGGGTTGACTTCTCGTTCTAGCTTCTCGCGAAGGTTATAGAGTTTTCCCTTTGCCCGAACACAGTGAACCTCACCTTCCAACACGGTAGCAATACCGGCTGAATCGTAGCCCCGGTACTCCAGCTTCTCTAATCCAGCTAGCAAAATGTCCGTAGCCGTTTGGGTGCCAATATAGCCAACAATTCCACACATCTACGCTTTCACTCCTGGTTCACAACCATGTTTTACAAACTACTTGGCTCTTATTAACACGTCAAGGAGCTTTGCCTTGTACTGAGACAATGGTACTCATTTCACGAAAAAAAGAGGAAACCTCATGGCTCCCTCCATAATTTAAATCCAAATGCTTCTTAAGGATGATTCCTATAGGAATGCCACAACCGCAATGATTGAATGATTTTGACTTACTGTTTAGTAAGACAAACCCATACTGCGAGTGGTTTCTGCCCCCAGGTAAACCCGGATGCTCAGAAAGTCAGTAGGGCAGGCTGTTTCACAGCGCTTACAACCTACACAATCTTCTGTGCGGGGAGAAGAAGCAATTTGAGCGGCCTTACAGCCGTCCCAGGGAACCATCTCCAGAACGTCTGTTGGACAAGCGCGAACGCATTGCGTACAACCAATGCAAGTATCGTAAATCTTGACGGTATGAGACATTGAATAACAGCTCCAAACGAGAGTTCTCCACTCAGGATTGAGTAAGACTCAGGATCAAGGGTTAGTTTACCGCAGCGCTTTGATCTCCTTAGACAAGAGGTTACAGAACTTCAAATTCCTTGACAAAATTTTTGAAGACGCGAGGCGAGTGAGACATCATCCGATAGCCCTCATAGGGGAGTTGGTATAGCTGTCGCCATAAAGGTTAGGGCAGATTCAATGGTTGAAAGTGACCACGTACCAGTAATAAACCTTCTGCCTTCTGCCTTCTGCCTTCTGCCTTCTGCCTTCTGCTATACCGCCCAAAACATAAGGGCACAGCCATGCCATGCCCTTAGTTGGCTGATAGGTTGCACTCCAGTTCAGCTCATTGTTTCAACTATTTTACGATTCTCACAGACGCACCCTGAACGTTTGTCCCAAGAGTACCGTCTTCACTTAGGGGTACCCCCAAGGGCGATCACCTTTGAACACTGTTCGCCCACTGAGACATGCTTTAAGGTTCGGGATATTCCCCACCTACACTGATTGCCGTATTAAACACATCCGCATCCGTGAGGATGATATCACTCATAACGGCTTGGTCTACATCCGCACTATACAAGTGAGCTTCTGTGAAATCTACATTGACCAGGTTAGCACTATTTAAGCTTGTACTATTGACAAAGGCTCTGGTTAAATTCGCGTTCCTCAGGTTAGCGCCCGTTAAATCCGCCCCCTCTAAATTGGCATCAACGAGGGTCGCTCCCTGCAAATTAGCATTCCTTAAATCAGCACCAATGAGGTGAGCACCTGTGAGGTTGGCTCCTGATAAATCACACCCTGGACATTCATAGGTTTCTAATAATTGTTGAACCTGAGCCGGGTTTTCAGCTTTAACAGGAGCTGTTAAAAAAGTTGTACTCAATAAAGCGACTGTTAGCAGATGTTTCAGTTGCATAGTGGGGTACCTCCTCAGGTGTTAGCCACGAGTCCAGAGACTCTAACAATAGATTGCAGGATTTTACTGGCTTTTGTCCTCCTACATTGGGATGATCCTGACCGATAAACCCTTCTCAGGTATTTAGGCGGAATTGGTTCTTTGGGTAGATTTAATCGCTGCTTTTTAGACGCTGTTCTGCTTGAATCAACTATCTTATGACGTACATCAAGATTGTTGGCTTGGCCTTCCCTAAGGTTAACCAAGGCTTTTTCATAGTTATAATTGTAGAGCTTTTTAAGGCCAAAAGATAGAGGATTTAAAGATTTAGTTGTAACGATCAAAGTAGCAATTTATATACAAAACGAAACGTAAGCAAGCGAACTTTTATATTTCTTGATTTTGAAGGCTGTCAGGGTGTAAATCTTTGACGTTTTGGGGACAATGCTTCTCCAGGGTGATGGATTGCAGCACCGTTCCTCAGACAATTGCCCCAGCCGAAACTCCTACGAGAACACAGGCATTGCCTTTAACATCGTTGATGAGATTTTGCAACAATTCTATGCAGAAGCTGAAGGAGATGAGCCTCAGGCGACGAGTGCGATACTATCCAAGTGTAGTCTGCATTACACCCACACTATGGAGCCAGATTCACTACCCGCAGAGCTGATTCTGACGCACCCGCGTCAGACTCTGGGAAATATCCAACTCGATTGGACACCCCAACCCGGAAACTATCTCGACTTTGAAGGACAAACCTACGCGGTATTAGAACGCCGCCACCGCTATCGACTCAAATCAGGTCGCTATCGATTACACAAAATTGCCCTCTATGTCCAATCTGCTCAACGCCCAACCGAGAAAAGCCTAATTGCAGGACGCTGGGTGCTAGGTGACGCTAGTTGTTGTTTCAATGCCCATTCTGAACTCATTCGTTGTGCCGTCAATCCAGAAGGCCCGTGTGAATCTTGCCGCTTTTACGAACCCTCTCACTCAGAACTTCAAAGCTGACCGTTTTTCAATACCTCTCCTACGGTTAAACGCATCCCATTTGCAAAATCCCAAGCCTTCTGAGGGCGTTTGCCCGCTAGTTGCACTTCTCGCAATAACAACATTCCGTCGCCGGTTTGAATAATCGGACCGACTCCCTTGAGGATGCTCACTACTTCTCCAGGACACCCCGACTTCTCACCCAGAGAAGACCACTGTTCCTCCAGCCCATCTAATTCTAGGGGCAACTGGGAGAAGTAAGCTGAGCCAAGGGGAGCTGTGGCGATAACTTTCAGCGCTTTATCCTGGAATAACGCCACACAATTGGGAAAAAAACCTCTCACCTGATGATGTAACTCAATCGCTGATCGCGACCAATCCAAACAATAATTCGCTTTTTGAATCAGTGGCGCGTAGGTTGCCTGGGAATCATCTTGTGCAATGGGCTGAATTTCCTGGCGTTCCAGCTTTGGCAGCGTTTCCACTAATAAATCTGCACCTAACTCCGATAAAGTCTGTGCCAACTGATGGGCATTATCCAAGAGCTGAATGGGAGTGTAAGCCTTCAGCAACATTGCTCCGGTATCCATCCCGGCATCCATCAACATTGTGGTAATCCCGGTTTCGGTTTCTCCGTGATATAGGCACCACTGAATCGGGGCGGCACCTCGATACTGGGGCAAAATAGAGCCATGGACATTAATACAACCCAGCTTCGGCATATCCAGAATCTCTTGGGAGAGAATTTGTCCATAGGCAACGACGACAAACACATCTGCCCCAGCGTCTCGCAATTGAGTGAGGGTTTCAGCGCTCTTTTTTACCCGTTTCGGTTGCCAGACGGGGAGTTGATGGGCTAAAGCGACGGCTTTTACGGGTGAGGGAGTGAGTTGGTTGCCTCGCCCTCGACGCTTATCCGGTTGGGTAACCACACCCAGTAGTTCAATGTCGGGATGCTCAAGCAAGCGTTCTAAGCTAGGTACTGCAAACTGAGGAGTACCGAAAAAAATAACTTTCATGAGGATTAAAGGAAGGCAGAAGGCAGATGGGAGACGGCAGATGGGAGACCGGAGCTTTAGTGAGGACAGGAAGCGGCTAACCGACATCTAATCAACGGCGATTTCCACACGACGATTGCGTTGTCGGTTGGCATCGGTATCGTTAGCGATTAGGGGACGTGTACCACCATAGCCCACAATCACCCATCGGTATTGATCGCCTAAGGCGCTCACGAGATATTGCTGAACCGCTTTGGCACGGCGAAAGGATAGTTCGCGATCGGCGTCGGCGTTACTATCGGCGTCTATGTGGGCTGTAATACGGATGGTGCTGGAAGGGTAGCCGCGCAAATCCGTGATGATTTTGTCTAATATCAAACTCGCTTCTGGGCGCAAAATGCTATTACTCTGCTCGAATAAGAGGTCGCTGGGCAAAGTAAGTTTTAATTTGTCAGCCGTAGAGAGAGAGTCAGAAACGGGCATGAGTTGATTGGCACTGCTGTTGGCGATCGCTTGAACCTCTGGGTTAGCAGAGGATACTCCTTCGAGTTGCAGGGCAATGGCTTGCATTCGCGTTTCGAGGGTTTCGTTGGCACGGCTGGTACCCAGTTGTGTTTCTAGGGTTGCCACGGCTTCATTCATGGAATTCAACTGCGCCTGTAATTGGTTCAGTTTTGCTTGTGCCTGTTGTCTTTGGACAGGTGTTAGTTGCGGTGCTCCAGGGATAGAAGTGGATGAAGTTTTGGGAGTGGATTGAGGAATCCTGACGGGAAGCTTTTTGTCAATACCCTCCAGAGCTTTGAGCAGTAGAGGCTTTTGCGGATTGGGGTTGGGATAGGTGTTAGCGAGGACAATGCCCCCAATCAGGGCTAGACCTCCACCTACACCTAGCAGTAACAATCGAAAAACGAGAACCAGTAACCACCAGGGTCTAGTGGTTGATGGCTGAGACGAAGTCTTAGTGGCTGAACGAGTGGATTGAGTCACTGATTTTCCTGAATTGGATTCAGACCCTAGAAGAATCATAAAAACAAATGATGAATTCAATCATGCCCCCATGAGGATAAAAGTCGCAACCAACCCCCACCGCGAGAAGAAAACCCAACTCTTCACCTCAAAGTGAAAACTTTCGTAAAAGACTGACTTGATGAATTCTTAACTTGTTATACATAACATAAGGAATATTTCTGTCGTTCCTTGGGTGTTGCTCCTTACACATAAAGCTCACTTTAGCAACCCCAATCTTTAATGTCCAAAAGAATATTGCGTTGAGTAGGAGGGTTTCGCAAGCAACCCTGTTTGCTGCTTTTAGTCATCCTACTCACTTATGGCACATGGCAGATGCTGTATCGGCTCCCAAACGTCAATGTGCCTAGGGTCATAAACCGATCAGTGGTGCCATCTTCCTATCCCTCAACCAAAGTGACTAAAGAAATAGCCCAAGAATATGACTCAATCCAGAGTGACTGAAGAAATAGCCCAAGATATGACTCAATCAGGAGTGCAAATTGACCCCCTGGATAGTCCCCATCCCATTCCTTGGAATTGGGTATTGGCAACTCATGCTGAACTGAGTGCGAGTAAAACTTCGGGGATACGCTACTATCGCAGCCCGTCACTCCTTTCTCCTGATGGTCAGTATGCGGCTTATAGTCGCATTCAGATGGAAGGGCAGCCAGAGCTATACCAAAGCCGTGTCACGAGTGTGGTGTTTATCGAAAATTTACAGACTGGCGATTTACGGACGATCACCGCCTCTTCCCCCTTAATGAATCATTCTCTGCTTCAAGAGCAAGACGATGATATGCCGGGAACAATCACCATTTTGGTACCTATTTCTTGGTCTAAATCAAGCGATCGCCTCCTAGCAAGGCAGTTTGAGGGGCTATTTAACACCACTGAGATTTCGGATTACGCTGTCGTTTGGGATCGGCGGCAAAATTTGGTCACGACCTTAGCGCCTCAGAGCGTTGAATATGATATGGCGGTGTTACTGGGGTGGAGTCAAAGGCATTCGGATCGAATTCTGTTTCGCGCTGGGGAATTAGGCTATGAACGCTGGCCTGTGTGGTCTGTTGATTTGAAGGGTCAAACGACTCTCGCCCTTGAGGATGAACCGAGGGTTTATGGTCAAGTGATGAACCAAGTTTGGGCAGGGCCACAAGTCCGTTGGTAAACGGCGGCGTCTGGAAGGGATGTAGCTCTGAGCTGAACAAGGATGACGACCGATCTGATCAGTAGAATATCCAGATCGGTCTAGCCATCCAGAGCTTTGGTACAAGTATCACCTTGAGAAAAGGCGATCGCTTCCGACTGTTCCTACTTTGCCTTCTTGTGCCAATTGCCATCCTCTCCTTTTTCGTAATCCCGTTTCAATGCACTCCAAGCCACTTTAAACGCTGTTTCCTCCTCCTCATACTGTTCAAGTGCGCTATTAAAGGCGGCACGGAATATCTCTTGGGCGTGCTTGGGTAGGTGGTCTTTTACCGAATCCGGTAAATCTTCAATGGTTGGATAGGGCATCGCTACACCTCTGTTACTCACCTAATCCCAGGTTGCTATTAGAACAGCTAAAAATCCTATTTCTCAAGACCGAATTTGGCTGATTTCAATTCATCTGTTTCAGGCTTTTTGCTGTAATCAGCTAATCGTCATTCCCAACAATACAATGAATGTTTGAGACCGATTAGCGGAGTGAAATTACTTCTTGAATTGGCACAGGCTCTCCCTCTTCGGGAACCGAATCGATCTCAATACGAAACGTGCCTTCAAAACCAGTTCCTTTGACCTCAAATTCCCATCCTTGGGCAGTTGCTCTCATCTCATTCTCTGGCGCAGGCTGAAATCTGCGTTGTGCGAACTCCTCACCGGTATGAAGGTAAAGCTTCAAGTTAGGCGGTAAAAGTGCCCGAATGTAATATTGCTTGCGGAAGATGACATTGTCGGAGAAACCCATACCCAAAAGATCTCGTTCACCCAGGTAGAAATCAAGCCGCATGACCATATCCTTGGGTGTAACACTCTCATCCTCAAGAATGGGTGTGGTATCGAGGTATCCTTCCCAAATCAACTGATGTTCATCCGCCCAAGGAAAGGCGATGTTCTGATCGCTCAAGTCCTCCTTGCTGAAGGGGCCATAGCAGTTTTCCGCTTCGGCACTCTGATGGAATAGCTCAAAGTCTACTCCCCGTGGCTTAATAGAAACGCCCAGAAAGAATTCACTCTTGCCGAACCAATCTTTCCCACGAGTAATCATCGCCTTCACCAAACGCAGGCGCGCCCGCACATTCCCAAACAAAAAGCGCGTTGCCACCTCAAACGACTCGCGACAAGTCAGCAGCGAGTCAAAGCCACCATGACACTTGTGCAGAAAGGTTCGGGGTGCGCCGGGAATCTGAGCAAAAGTCTGCTTCACCAGTCCATCGCTGCGATTGTAAGTGGGTCCATACTCACCCGGTACGGAGAAGAATTGGTTCAACATGGCAGCCGATGTGGTGCTGTAACTCCGGTAATTGGTACCTACTACGGTCAACAATCGCGATAGAGGGAAGTGGTCGTTAAAATACCGATAAGACGAAGGATTCGTCGGATCGCTTTGGAACTCAGGATTGAAATGCTCAAACTCCTCTGCCGATTCAATCGGTAGCCAAGACTTCATCACTTGCAGAGAAACCCCTTGGTGTGGCGTACCAAGGGTGACAATCTTATTAATATAGTCCTCCGCTTTCAAGCCTTTGCTGGGGTAGGTGCGTTGCACAGCTTCGCGCACCAATAACCCACCCATAGAATGAGCAATAATATTGACCTTGGGCTTGACACCCTCCTGCATCGCGGCCAATTCCCGAATAAAATCGATGAGCCGAACTAGGGCTTTGCCATAGGTTTCATACTTCCGTTCCTTTAGATCGTAGTAACGGAACACCCAAAGGGAACGAAATGGATCGTCAGCCGACTCGATCAGGTACAGTGCCATCGCGGGGTCAATGATAATTTTATCTCCGGAAAAATACCCCTCGGCTTGCAGGCGCTGGAATTTATTCAGGACATCTTTATCGATCAAATTCTGAAGTTTCTCCGGAAGAATGGAGCCACTTTGCAACATTTCCTTTAAGTACAACAGTTTTCTCGGAAGCATTGGGTCGTTTTCTACTCGGTTG
>DATNQL010000359.1:0-2731 GCA_036704025.1 Stenomitos sp. | reverse complement strand
CGCCTGTTTTAGGAGAGTGCATTGGGGTCTGTTCGCCAGACTAGCCAAAATATTCTAGCCGAGACGGTTTAGGAAGCAACCGTATGAGAGTATGAAAAGGTTTCGATTGAAAAAGTGATCGGTTATTAATCAGACTTTTCCATCAACTTGCCCCGACAAGAAGTCAATCCCTCATTTCTGTGCTTATCCTGTAAAAGGTAGACGAACACAGACCCGATGCTGAATATCCCTCAAACACTGGCAGAGGAACTTTCCCTCCAACCTTCTCAGGTACAAAATGCCCTCGAACTCTTCGCTGAGGGTGCCACCGTTCCCTTCATTGCACGTTACCGTAAAGAGCGTACAGGCTCCCTTGACGAAATTCAACTGCGTGACCTTTCGGAGAGATATACTTACCTGACGGAACTCGAAGGCAGGAAGACGTCAATTTTAGAAGCGATCGCCACTCAAGGTAAGCTGACGGATGAACTAAAAAGCAAAATTGACGCCTGCTTACAGAAAAACGAATTAGAAGACCTGTATCTTCCCTACAAACCTAAGCGACGGACAAGAGCAACAATTGCTAGGGAAAAAGGATTAGAACCCCTTGCTGAATGGATCAAATCCCTGAATACGCCCATTGCCAAACCGACCTCATTAGAGCAAGAAGCGGCTCAATATATCTCCGAGGAAAAGGGAGTTAAGACAGTAGAGGATGCACTCAAAGGAGCTTCTGATATCTTGGCAGAAGAAGTGGCTGAAAAAGCGGATTTGCGAACTTACCTGCGAGACTACTTGATGCAGCATGGAGTCTTCATTTCGCGGATGAAAGATGACCATCCAGAAGGCTCCACCAAATTTGAAATGTATCGGAATTTTCAGGTTAAGGCCAAAGATATTGTTCCCCATAATATGCTGGCTTTATTTCGGGGTGAGAGTGAGGGGATCTTAAATCTTGACCTTGCGTTTGATGAAGATGCCGTTCAATCTTACTTAGAGTCACAAGAGATTCGGACTAAAATTCCAGCCGTGCGAGACTTTTATCGGGCAATGTTGAAAGATGGCTTCAACCGCCTGATGAAAACATCCCTTACGACCGAAGTTCGCGCCGATAGAAAAGCTTATGCGGATATCGAATCTATTAAAACATTTGAAACCAATCTGCGCGAGTTGTTGCTGTCTGCACCGGCAGGAATGAAGCCGACATTAGCGATTGATCCAGGTTTTCGGACTGGCTGTAAGGTAACAGTATTGAATGAAACGGGAAAATTTCTGGAATACCAAACGATATTTCCTCATACGGGTGCAGGCCAACGTGTGCAAGCGGCTAGTATAATCAAAGGTTTGATTGAGAAGTACAATATTGAGCTAATTGCGATCGGTAACGGTACAGCGTCTCGTGAGACGGATGAATTTGTAGCTGAAGTCCTTAAAATGAGTACTCGTCAGCCGATTAAGGTTATCGTCAATGAATCCGGTGCCTCCATTTATTCAGCCAGCGACGTGGCAAGAGAAGAGTTTCCCGACCAAGATGTCACAGTAAGAGGTTCAATTAGTATTGGACGCCGATTACAAGACCCATTGGCTGAGTTAGTGAAAATTGACCCTAAATCAATTGGGGTGGGACAGTATCAGCACGATGTAGATCAGAAGTTGCTCAAGAAAAAGCTGGATGAAACGGTCGAAAGTTGTGTGAATTATGTGGGTGTAGATTTAAATACCGCCTCCAAAGAGTTGTTGACATTTGTTTCTGGCATGACTCCAACCATTGCCAAAAACATTGTCAACTATCGTAATGAAAATGGGGCATTTACCAATCGACGAAAACTCCTTAAAGTTCCTAAATTAGGACCCAAAGCATTTGAGCAGGCGGCAGGATTCCTGAGAATTCGTAATGGGGAGAATCCGTTAGATAATACCGCCGTACACCCTGAGAGTTATTCAGTGGTGGAAGCGATCGCATCGGATTTAAAAGTTCCCTTAACCCAAATTTCTCAAGCAGCAGAGCAACTCAAGTCGATTAATTTGAAGAAATACGTAACTGATACAGTAGGTTTACCTACCCTACGCGATATCATTAGTGAGTTAGAAAAGCCAGGACGAGACCCGCGTGCTGAGTTTAAGTATGCCACCTTTAAAGAAGGAATCAAGGAAATTTCTGACCTGCAAATCGGCATGGAACTCGAAGGGATTGTCACGAATGTTGCTAATTTTGGGGCATTTATTGACATCGGTGTGCATCAAGATGGATTGGTTCATGTCTCACAACTAGCAGACCGATTTGTTAAAGACCCCAAAGAAATTGTCAAAGTGGGACAGGTGGTGAAAGTAAGGGTGATGGAAGTGGATGAGAAATTAAAGCGCATTAGCTTATCGATGAGGTCATCTAATCAGGCCATGGGTGAAAACAATAGTAAAAAAATTGGCAAACGGATAGAACAAAAATCGCCAACACTAGAAGACTTGAAGGCAAAGTTTGGTAAGAAAAACTAGTGAAAGCACCCTTTCCCAGTAGCGCCATATAATCAGACGTGCGGAATTGTATCATCTAACGTTGTATATCTATTGAGCCAATCCATTGTCCAAGTTATGCCATGAAAACTTATCGCTCGTTTCTTTGGCTCAATAGTTTATCTTTTGTGCTGATTCTGGCACTGATTATCTATGCGAAGTTCTTTGGCTCATCGGTAGAACAGTTATTTCGTCACCCTCCGTTTGCGGAATCGTTAGATGTGGGATTTTTAACCAATAC
>DATNQL010000358.1:0-6055 GCA_036704025.1 Stenomitos sp. | reverse complement strand
GGAGTTTAGTCATCATCTGTCTGAGAAGGAAAGCATTGTTATGCCAAACGGAGGTGGGGGAGGCTGTCATCTAACAACGTCCGGCTCTTCAACGATTGACTAAACTGGGAGCAGGGATTTCTATATCCTGAACTTCTTTGGTGCTGCTGGAGTGAAAGTAGAGAAATCCTTAAAAATTGCGTCACTTAAGAAAGCTAGCCAGCAAGCAGCAGCACTCCTACGTAATTTATGAGCGAAGATCAGTTTATTCAACACCTCGAAGCAATCCAGGAACAATTGGCAGCACTGCATGAATATGTTATGCCATTGCCACCAGGCAACACCGAACAGATTGCGGAAATCTTGGAGATGATCGCTGTCTCCCTTGACAGCCTCCAATTGAGTTACGAGGAGATGCAGACGAGTTTAGAGGCATCAAAAGTCATTGAGGAGGAGCTTCTCCAGCAGAGCGAGCAAGTGGTAGCAGAACACCATCACTATTACGACTTGTTTCAATTTGCGCCGGATGCCTATTTGCTGACAGATGTCAATGGATTAATTCTGGAAGCCAACGCTGCCGCTCGTAAGCTGCTGAATATTCGCCAGAACTCCCTAATTCGTATGCCATTGGCTGGATTTGTCCCACAACAAGAGCGTCGAGCGTTGCGCTCATACCTAAACCAGACGAGGCAGCTCCAGCCAGTGGAGGATTTGGAAATTAGTCTGCATCCAAGAGATGGTGAGCCATTCGTTGCTCAGTTAAAAGTTACAGTTGCCCGCGATTTATTGGGTGATATTACGGGATTGCGGATTGGGATACGAGACATCAGTCAGTACAAGCAGGCAGTTGTTCAACCCTTGCAGTTGCTCCAACAACAGCAGGATGTGTTCGCTCAAGACACCACACCTTTACCCTCACTGCCACGTTCGCTGGATGGATTGCAGGTTCTCATTGTAGATGACGAAGCCGATGCCCGCGAATTTATCACTGCCGTTCTGGAGTCTCACGGAATTCACGTAACGGCTGTTGCAACAGCCGCCGAGGCATTGGCGACACTGGAGGGATTCCGTCCTGATGTCCTGGTTAGCGACATCCGGATGCCGGATGAGAATGGGTATAGTCTGATTCGCAAGATACGTCAACTGGAAGCCGAAAAAGGATGGCATATTCCGGCGGCAGCCCTCACAGCTTATCTGGCAGAAGACCGGGAAAAGGCACTTGCAGCCGGATTTGAATCGCATCTTCATAAGCTAGCTCAGCCAACGGAGTTAGTTGAAATGGTAGCTCGGTTGGCGGGTCGAGTCTGAGTCTGAGAGCCCCTCAGATCCCCGACTTCTTGAAGAAGTCGGGGATCTCATTCCAAGACAGCCTTAGATATACATATATGGATGGATTGACTGAAAGCCAGAAAAACCCTCCTGCTTTGGATGTGTTTACAGGTGGTGGCGAGATGGGTGAGTTGATGCGACGCAAGGACTGGTCGCTTTGTGCCCTCGCTCCTCTGGAAAACTGGTCGCCGAGTCTAAAAACGGCGCTCCGCATTATCTTAGGCTCCCGCTACCCCATGTTTATCTGGTGGGGTCATCAATTCATCAACTTCTACAACGACGCTTATATTCCTATGTTGGGGCAGCATCATCCGGCGGCTTTAGGTCAATCGGCTTGTGATGTATGGGCAGATGTTTGGGATATCGTCGGCCCTCAAGCTGAAGCTGTATTAAACAAAGGTGAAGCCTCTTGGAATAAAGAATTACTGATGATTATGGAGCGGAATGGGTATCTAGAGGAAACCTATTTTACCTTCTCCTACAGTCCGATCGCTGATGATGATGGTAGTCCCGGTGGCGTGTTTTGCGCGGTTACAGAAGAAACTGAACGGGTTTTAGCCGATCGCCGTCTCCGGACGTTGCGTGAATTAGGCACAGAAATGGCAAAAGCCAACACCGTAGAAGAGGCTTGTCGTTTTGCTGCCAATGTATTTACAAATAACCCCTACGATATTCCCTTTGCGCTCATTTATCGACTTGACCATGAAAGCAAGCAGGTACGACTGGTTAGCACAACCAACTCCGATACTATTGCGATCGCACAAGCCAGCGAACGGTTCAATCAATGGTTACAAAACCAAGGGTTAGCAACCGATGAAAGCCGCGTTATCGAGAATGAGGAGGAGCAATTTGGCGCTTTACCGGGTGGTGCTTGGTCACAACCTCCCAAGCAGGCTGTTGTGTTACCCTTGCATCGCTCTGGACAAGAAACATTCGGGTTTCTGATTGCCGGGGTGAGTCCTTATCGGCTGCTCGATGAGGATTACCGAGGCTTTTTTAATGTCATTGCCGGACAAGTGACTACTGCGATCGCTACAGTTCGTGCTTACGAAGAAGAACGCGCGAGCGCCGTTAGCGAAGCGGCACGAAGTGCAGCCCTGACAGCACTTGATCGCGCTAAAATCCTCTTCTTCAGCAATATCTCCCACGAATTTCGCACTCCCCTGACGCTGATGCTCAGTCCCTTGGAGGACATTCTTGCCCTTCCCGATGATGAACCCATTGCCAATCATCGCCAGTCGTTAGAACGGGTTCACCGCAACGGGCTGCGACTCCTAAAATTAGTCAACACGTTATTAGACTTCTCACGCATTGAAGCAGGGCGCGTGCAAGCCGTATACGAGCCGACGGACTTAGCCAAATTCACCGCAGAACTCGCTAGCGTGTTTCGGTCTGCTATTGAACGAGCTGGATTAACTCTAATCGTCGATTGCCCCTCTGATTTTTCACGCCATGTGGAAAAAGACCTAACCCCCCAACCCCCTTCCGTGAATAAAAATCTTAGTCCTTACTCATCTCCCCTTGTAGGGGAGAACGAGAGGGGTGGGAAGGGGGAAAATTCAAAGCCTCTCTCCTGGCAGGAGAGAGGTTTGGAGAGAGGTTTTCCAGAACCCGTGAAAAGAAACGAAAGAAACGATTCCACCCCCCTGTCAGAACCCGTTTATGTCGATCGGGATATGTGGGAGAAAATCGTGCTGAACTTGCTCTCTAATGCCTTTAAGTTTACGTTTGCAGGAGAGATCGCCGTCAGACTCCGGCAGGTTAACAACCACGCTGAATTAACGGTGCAGGATACCGGGGTGGGCGTTCCAGTAGCAGAATCCCCCCGCCTATTTGAACGATTTCATCGCGTTAGCGATACCCGTTCTCGCAGCTACGAAGGGTCTGGCATTGGGTTATCGCTGGTGCAAGAACTGGTGAAACTGCATGGCGGCACGATTGAGGTATCGAGTCAGGTGGATGTGGGGACTACCTTTACTGTTGCAATACCTCTCGGTAAAACGCATCTATCGAGCGTTAGCGTAGCGAGGCGCGATCGCGAACCTCGCCTTTGGCACGAAGCCGCCACCCCAACCTTACAATCAACCGCAACGGCTGCTAATCCCTTTGTAGAAGAAGCCTTGCGCTGGCTACCGGAAGAAGAGGAGCAGGGGGAGAGGAGGAGCAGGGGGAGAGAAGAGTTGATGGACGTTAACTCTGTTGCTTCCCCAGCTTCCCCAGCCTCTCCTGCTCGCATTCTCCTGGTTGATGACAACGCCGATATGCGTGATTACGTGCAGCGTCTACTATCGAAGCGATGGCAAGTCAAAGCAGTAGAGAATGGGGCTGTGGCGCTGGGACTCATGCAGGAGTGGATGCCCGATCTAATCCTCAGTGATGTCATGATGCCTGAACTGGATGGTTTTGGGTTGCTGCAAGCCATTCGTGCCAACCCCCATACCCAAGGAATCCCGGTTATCTTGCTTTCTGCACGGGCAGGTGAAGAGTCGGAGATCGAAGGACTGGAAGCGGGGGCGGACGATTACCTGATCAAGCCCTTCTCTGCCCGCGAACTGATGACACGGGTGAATACAAATCTGCAAATGGCACGCCTGCGCCAGGAGCAATCGGCAAACCGCTTGAAGGATGAGTTTCTCGCCACAGTTACCCATGAACTGAACGCCCCCCTAGCTGCAATTCTCACCTGGGCACGCTTGTTGCAGACGAAGCCGTTCGATCGCCCCATGATGTTACGGGCTTTGGAGACGATTGAGCGCAATGCTAACAATCAGGCAAAGCTGATTGAAGATTTATTGGATGTCTCCAGCATTTTGGCAAGCAAACGCGGCTTGAATCTTCAGCCCGTCGATCTCGTTTCCATCATTAACGACGTGATAAATACCCTGTATCCAACGGCTCAAGCCAAGGCGATCGCTCTTCGATATGGGATTTCAGAAGAGGACACGGGGACGCGGGGACACGGGGACGCGGGGATGTTGGAGAAAGGCTCTCCGTGTCCTCTTGTTCACTCCAACTTCAAAACTCAAAACTCTCAATTGACTGTCTCCGGAGAACCCAAGCGCCTCCGACAAATCATCACCAATCTGCTCTCCAACGCCATCAAATTCACACCCTCAGGCGGAAAAATTGCCATTCAACTGTCACTCGTCAGTGGTCAGAGTTCAGTCGCTAGTGGTCAAGATCAACAACAAACACCTAACAACAAACAACTAACAACGAACAAGTTTGCTCGAATTCAAATCAAAGACACCGGAATCGGCATCAGTGCGGATTTTCTCCCTTATGTTTTTGATCGCTTCAGTCAGGCTGAAGTGCCCAGCCGTCATTCACCGGGAGGAGTGGGAATTGGACTGGCGATCGCCCGCCTCTTAGTCGAATTGCACGGAGGTACGATCGAGGTGGCAAGTGTTGGAGAAGGACGAGGAGCCACTTTTACCGTTCGATTGCCATTGATTCAATGGTCACGAACCCAACGCTGACCGATATCAGCGGTACAGCGTAGGCTTGAGAGAAATCTTAAGCCTTTGTGATTAGCCTCAGTATTCCGCCATGCAAGGAATACTCCGTTTTCCAAGAATAGATAGGCACCGTACTAATTCACCGATTCGTTGTCAGTCACTTGTGGGGTTGGCGTCAGGGTCATAATTGCCCGTAGGCTGGAGTTTGGTCATCATCTGTCTGAGCAAGAAAGCATTGCTATTCCAAGCCGTGTATTGATTTGAGCCTCGCCCTCTCTGTCTCAGATAAAGTTCAGCCTTATCCCGGCAGCAAGTCGCCAGCAAGCTAACGACTGATACTAGACCAAGTTCATCAATCAGTTCCATCAGGTCATCTTGGGTCATGAGTAAACCTCCAGGGTTGTTTATTTCCTGAAGAATACCATAGTGGGGTAAGATTGGGTACTAAACGGGGCTAATCAGAGGCATCTTTATCATCTATAAGCTTATATTCTTTGAGAGTTGCGAGGAGCATCAGTTTAGACATGGATACTCCTGACTCATCCGATAGCTTCTTCAGCTTTTGATAGATTCGGTTAGGCATTGTGACTTTTATGGTTTTGGAACCTTCCTCTTGCTCAGCCATTTCCAGCAGTCATGTTTAGATGAAACCAGCTTATCCCCTTTCCGAGTACCGATAAAGGGTAGCTATAGCCCTTAGAAGTACCGTTTTAGTGGTCGGAGTAAGGTAAAAGTACAACAGCTAAACCCCATATCTCTAGTTAGGGTATCCTTTTGGGATGGCAACCAAGATGACACTCAGCATCAAGCTAGACCCTGAAGTAAAGAGGCAATTGGAGGAGATAGCTAAACAGCAAAACATCAGTCTCAATAGGCTGGTGCTGAGGTACATATCACAAGGTATTCAAGCTGATACGGGGGAACTAGTGCACATTCAGGAGACATTTTGTGCAATGCAGCAGGACAAGGAGGGCAAGAGGAATTTTTTAGATGCTTCTTTGTCTTATAAATCATTGCCAAATATCTCTGTTGAAAACACACTAGATAGGCTAGTATCTATTCAATCTGGTTCAAGAAATAGTTAGATTGCAAAGAGGTTGACGACGCCAGAGTCGCTCATAATACCGTTAGCTAGGTGGCAAGTTATCTACCTGAGTTGAAGAAGATAGGGGATTACCAGAGCCAACAAAGAGCCATGAATATTTTTGAGGTTATCCAAGTCGGAAGTATAGACAAACTGCAAGAGCTAGTTAAAGCTGGAATAGATGTAAAGGTTCCAGACAAGAGAT
>DATNQL010000357.1:0-3552 GCA_036704025.1 Stenomitos sp. | reverse complement strand
TTGCCTTGCTCAAAACCACTCAGCCTCGCCGTCCAGAGAACTTATTTATTCTGTGTTCTGCACTTTTAACGGGAGGTTTTCTGTTTAATGAAATTTATCGACTTCACATCGTCCTTAGTCTTGCAGGCATTCCTAAGCTTGTTACTGTCTCTGCCTACGCTATTATTCTCATGGGATATGCATTAGCGTTTAAGCAACGCATTCAATCCACTCCCTACTTCATCTTATTCATTGGATTGAGTTTATTAGCAATTGGCATTACGGTAGACTCACTACACTTGAACAGTGGGGCAATCTCTAGTCTCTTAGAGGGTTTTCCTAAGTTGTTCAGCGAAATTAATATTACACTTTATTTTTGGTCTGTCTGTTATACGGAAATTATGCGTAAAGCATTAACGTAAGACTGGGGCTATTGCCAGGATACAGGAGTAGCCTACCTATCTGATCATGAAGTACTCAACGCTTGACTGTGTTCTAAAAACTATTCAGTCTGATTGGGATCGTGCAATAGGCAGTATCCATCTAGCAACAACAACAGATTCATACATTTCTAACTGACTCATCGCTCCTTCGGTTTCTGGAAAATCATGACGTGCTGTTGAGGCAGGAAGTTTTTAGTTTCTAGCCATTGTAAACCCACCGCATTCATTTCTTTACGCGCTTGCTTTTGAGTCATTTTGTGGAGAGCTTTAATCAGAATCAACGGATTTTCACGCCTGTACTCAACCAATACTACTCGTCCACCAGGCTTAAGCGATCGCACAATTCCTTCCATCATCTCTTTCGGATACTCAAACTCATGGTAAGCATCTACCATCAGCGCTAAGTCAACCGTCTCTTGGGGTAGATTTGGGTTAGTTACGTGGCCTAAAATTGATTCAACGTTGGTAATCTGATTCTCTTGTTTGAGAAAATTCATGATATCAACCATTTCTGGCTGAATATCGACTGCCAGCACTTTCCCCTGTGGTACCAACGGACTGATGCGGAAGCTAAAATAGCCAGTACCGGCCCCAATATCCGCCACGACATCCGTTGGTTTCAGGTTAAGGGCATCTACGACTTGCTGCGGTTGCTCAGTCATTTCTCGACTAGGTCGTTCCAGCCAGAGGGCTTCTGTATGCCCCATGACTTTAGCAATTTCTCGACCCAGATAAAATTTACCAATGCCGTCTGAGCTATGAATAATCTGTTCGTGATACTCAGTCGCCTGCAAGGGACGTTGAATTTTCCAGCCGCTGAGTGTCAGCCAAAGTACGAGAATAACGATAACAACAACGAGACGTAAGGGCAAGGATAAATTATTTTCTTTCATGCCTATTGTGACTCTTCCTAACGGGTCTGATCGTGACAAAAATATTCATATTTCTGTAAACAGTTAAGTGATCTCAGCCATTTCTCCAGATCGACATCAGGTTTTTGGCACTATTAAAAGGGCATCACCATTAGTAGCAAAAATGACTCAACCCAATCAGAAGCCGATTCCTAAGACTCCTGTAAATGAGAGGCATCACTCCGACCCACCAGGACTATGGGCAACTGTTATTTTAAGCTCTCTGGTCATCCATTTATTTGCCTTTGGGATGCTACGTTTATGGCTGATGGTACGTCTTAATAGCTTTCAGGCGACTAGACTTTTCATTCCGGTCGATGTGATTGCCCAAGCCTCCGAAGCTCAAATTCCACTTCAACCCACGCCAGGGACAACCTCAACAAGTACCCCAAATCCACCACCAGTCAATCCTCCTACAAATCCGGTGGCTAACACTCAATCGTCCTCTACTTCAGTCCGCCGCAACTCACAGCCAACTACAGATAAAACCGCATCTGGTACAACGAACCCATCCCCACCTAAAGGGATGCCGATAGCGACGAACTTGCCGACAACCAAACCCACTCAAAACCAGTCCCCAGGAACAGCAACGCCGAATCGTTCTCCTACACCCAATCCTTCTAACAATCAGCCCTCTGGGACAAAAATTCCCCCAACCAACCCTAACTCCTCTGGTAACAAGGCTAATCCAACGAATGGATCAACGCCTTCTCCTTCTCCCCGTCCCACGGCTTCTACAGGTTCATCAGCAGAGCAAAATTCATCGAATTCTAAGCCAGGTGGTGGATTCATGATTGCTCTAGGCAGACTTGAGCCAGTGAGCAATGCACAAGATGTTCTTCATGTGAATGATGGGGACAAGTTGGCTACCTGCCCATCAGACAACCGTCCACTCCCGAAGGATAATCTTACAGCTCTAGGGATTACTTTAGATAAAGCTTTGTTGTTGAAAGTCGAAGTGTTGATTGATAATCGTGGAAAAGCAACTCTGTTGCGCCTACCGCCTCAAGCACTACCTCAAAATTTGAGTACAGTTCAAGCGGAGCAACTGGCCAAGACGTTCGTCGAGCAGCAGCGATGTACTCCAACGCAGATGGCGGGTCAACCGGTTTACCGAGACTACAATCTTACCCTAACCATTAGTCCGACGCAAAATTGAGTGGGTTGACTCTTGACAATTTACCCCAAAATTGTGTTACACTTAGCAAAGTTTGACTGCATACACAACCATTTGCGGGCGTAGTTTAGTGGTAAAACCTTAGCCTTCCAAGCTAATGATGCGAGTTCGATTCTCGCCGCCCGCTTTTGAAAATCAATATCTATCTAGCCAGCAGAGAGTTGAGATTGGGCAATAAATAAGTTAATTTCGATTGTGCTGTAGCTGACTAGCCGATGCCCCAATCGGCTCAGCGCTGTCCGACTCTTCAGGGACGCATCAACGAAAGGAATGATCTGGAATTTGTTGGCATTGGAATAGTAAGATTTTTTTAAAGCAGAGGCCGCGAAGGTTCACGCAGAGGAGCGCAGAGTTTTTGTATCCCAATTTTCGTTAATTGCGAGGCCAACGGCAATCCTATTACCCATGAATTTTTAAGCAAATACCACTGTCCGATTACTATAAACTAGGACTTGATGGCGCAAGTGTAAGCGTACTGCTCTAGCTAAAACGATTCGCTCTAAGTCCTTACCTTTACGAATGAGGTCAGCAACACTATCCCGATGGCTAACTCGTGCTACATCTTGCTCAATAATCGGACCTGCATCCAGTTCAGGTGTGACATAGTGGGCTGTAGCCCCAATGATTTTAACCCCTCGCTCATGAGCTTTGTGATAAGGTTTAGCACCCACAAAGGCCGGAAGAAACGAATGATGAATGTTGATAATTTGGGGGAATTGGGTAATAAATTCTGGGCTGACAACCTGCATATATTTAGCCAGAATTACTAGGTCAATGTTGTACTGACGCAGAAGTTCTAACTGTTTTGCTTCCTGCTCAACTTTAGTTTCTTTACTAATTGGGATGTGTTGGAAATCAGCGCCAAATTGTTCACCAATCTCTTGAAGGTTAGGGTGGTTGCTAATAATTAATGGAATTTCTGCTGAAAATTCTTTAGCTCGTTGCCGCCAAAGTAAGTCTAATAGGCAGTGGTCTTGTTGGCTCACCCAGATAGCAATCCGAGGAATAGTATCAGAAAAATGAAGCTGCCATTCCGCTTGTA
>DATNQL010000356.1:0-3527 GCA_036704025.1 Stenomitos sp. | reverse complement strand
GCGCTCGTCCGGATCGATGAGCCACCCTAACTGACAGCCATAAATCCTCTTGTCAGTTCTAAAAAAACTGTATACCTTACTAAATATGTCAGGAGAGTATTATGGATAATCTATGGAATCAATACCTTCTTGACAGGCTGGAAGGTCTCCAAGAAATACTTAAGGCACTGCACAAGGCTGGCAAGAGATCTAGTAGTGCAACGAAAGGGAATGATCGAGAGTATTTTATTAATGAGTTTTTAGCAGAAGTTTTACCTCCTCAGTTCCGTTTTGGACATGGAGATATTACAGACTTAAGTGGAAAAATAAGTGGACAGGTAGACATCGTTGTCGAATATCCTTTTTTCCCTAGCCTACCTATGAGGCAGGGAAGCTCTAGGTTATATCTAGCAGAGGGAGTTGCAGCAGTAATTGAGGTCAAGTCAAATCTAAAAAGCCAGTGGTGTCAAGTCGAAGAAACTTCTAAGAAATTACGAGTACTTAGACGTAGCTTTGGATGTAACGACATCGCTACTCCGCGTTGGATTCCTCTTTTTGTAGTTGGATATGAAGGGTGGAAAGATGAGCAAAAACTGAAGGAGAAGATAGAGGATAGAACGGTTGATGGAATTCTTGTTATAAATCCAGGTTTATTTGTCTGGAATCCTCCTCTATATATCGGTGAGAATAGTCTAACTCAATCTGCCAGAGGGGCTTGGGCTTTGTGGGCGTTCGTGGTTTGCCTGCATCATATAACAATGTCACTTCGACAAACTAACTTTGCTCCAGCGTTATATGCTATGCCAGAGATGCTACTTTTCCACAAAATCTATTCTGAATCCCATTTTTATACAAATGGAGAAGTGGTTGTCTTTAACATTACAGACAAAGAGGGAATAAATCGAGCTGATGCCAAGCAAGTGATTGCATCTCTTGAAAAAGCCCAACTACTCAATAAGGTCTATTATACGGATGAATTAATAATAGTGTCCGTGACTGAAAGCGGTAAGCTGCTCGGATATAAATTAGTGGAAATGCTGCGTTAGTTATTACCCATAAATGGGAGCGCTCTCATTAGCCAAAATCTCTTCATTCCCTTTGGAAAGGACATCTTCAGCGGAAGTTCCTAAACCTGCAATGGAAAGCAGAAATACAGAAGCTGTATTTTACTCTAATTTAGGTTCGTGTGCAGAAGTTATAAAAATCGCTTTGTAATAGAAGCCAAACCACGCCTATTCTTCTTTATCCAGTTCCTTAAGCTCCTCTCTATACTTCTCCACGGCTGACTGTAGGAGCATCTGAGCCATAGGAATGCCTATTCTCTCGGATATGATCTTGAGCTTCCTGTGGAGGTCATTCGGTATAGTTACCTTGAGTTGCTTATTCTTCTCGCGATCGATCGGCATCTGAACTAGGACTTAGATACCCCATAAGAATACCCTGAGTAGGCTCTATCCTCTTGATTAGTGATGGGTCTATTCATAAGTTACCTTAATAGTCTAAGCAAACACCCTGAGGTAACCTCTCAGAGTGACACAGGCAATCTTAGGATACACCAAGTAGGGGCTACTAAGTCCAACAATGCTCCATTAAGTGTGATCTCAAGATGCGCGATCGCTCTCACTCCAGCACAGCCTGTCCCAACCGTTTCAAAATCCGTAAAACCTCCCCTAACTCATGCCGCCGAGGAAACAGTGAAAATGTCCGCGATGCATCATATTGCGGAGTATTTCCTTGACTTAGCTTCAAAAACACAAACTCATCACCGTTTGTTGCCATGCCGAATACCGGACGTTCGCTCTGCGGACTAGCCAACATATACGCTAGTAACTGCGGCAAAGCGGCTGGAACTGGAATACTCGTCCGCTTCGACTCGACAACCAAAATCCAAAGCCGCTCCTGTACAACTAGCACATCAATAAAGCCGCGAATGGTTTCTTCAGGATCGTCCAGTTCTAGGGCAATACCGTAAGGCGAACGAATGCGGAAGGGTGGATCGATAAAACCTGCAAGTTCCAAGAGTGGCGACACCACCACGAGGTTAATCGTACCCTCCAACAACAAACCATCGAAGCGATGGTAATCATAGCGTTGCTTAATGCGATCGATGCCAGCCTCTTCCCGCTCATCGAGTTCAGGTAAATCTTCAACCCACTCGCTGAAAAAGCCCTCATTGTCAGCCTGACGCAAATTACAGTGAACTTGAAGATCGCTTAAGCTCTTGATCGCGTCAGTAATTCCTACACCAGTAACCATCAGCTATCGCCTACTTGCTGCCCTTAGTCTAGCAATGAGCGATCGCGCCTTTAACGTTCCCGAAGGTTAGCGCCGATTCCCCTTCCATTCCTCTGCGGTAAGGCGGTAAAACACATGGGGTAAGTCCGCACGAATAAAGTCGCGCTCGTACTTAAATCCCATCTTCTCCATCACCCGTTGCGATGCATAATTAGTGGTCATTGTAAAGCAAACCACATCTACCAAACCCAGTTGCTCAAAACCCACTTGCAAACTCGCCTGTGCGATTTCCGTGGCTAACCCTTTGCCCCAATATTCAGACATCAGCGCGTAAGCCAACTCTACCTCATCATTCCCGCAGACATGAGTCTTGCGTAGCCCACCGCGCCCCACAAATCGCCCATCCTGTTTGTCTCGAAATGCCCAAAGCCCAAACCCATATCGACGCCAATGCTCCAGTTCCGTGTCGAGCATTCGTTGCGTTTCCGCATCGGAACGAATACCCGCCAGCGTCGCCATCACGGTAGCATCCTGATGCATTCGGCACAGGTTGCCGTAATCTTCGGCGCGGAGGCAAGTGGCGATTAAGCGATCGGTATGAAATGTCTCGATCAATTGCATAGGATTACATTAGAGTCGTGTGTGCGATGCTCGTCCGAGGACGGCAATACCCCGTTAGGAAGGTGGGAACACCGATCTTGCGGTAGCTGTATAACTTTTTACAATGGCGTTAGTTAAAGAAATTATCTATTGAAGAGTAACCCAAGAATTCATCATGCAACCCACTAATCCTAATCAATTTACAGAAAAAGCCTGGGAAGCCATCGCGCGTACCCCAGATATTGCTAAAGCCTCTCAACAACAACAGCTCGAAAGTGAACATTTGCTCAAAGCGCTGTTGGAGCAAGATGGACTGGCGAATAGCATTTTTAATAAACTGGAAGTGCCCGTGCAGCGAGTGCGCGAGCTAACAGAAAGCTTTATCCAGCGACAGCCTAAGGTTTCTGGCAGTAGCGGTTCTGTCTATCTCGGACGTAGCCTGGATGCTCTGTTAGATCGAGCAGAGTCTTATCGCAAAGACTACAAAGATGAGTTCATTTCGATCGAGCATTTGATCCTGGCGTATCTGAAAGACGATCGCTTTGGTAAGAGCTTATTTCAAGAATTTAAACTAGATGAGAAAAAGCTCAAGAGCGCGATTGAACAAATTCGAGGGAACCAGAAAGTGACCGACCAAAACCCAGAAGGCAAATACGAAGCACTGGAAAAATACGGACGTGACTTGACTCAAGCGGCTCGTGAAGGGAAACTCG
>DATNQL010000355.1:0-5771 GCA_036704025.1 Stenomitos sp. | reverse complement strand
TGACATAACT
Source organism: Stenomitos sp. (assembly GCA_036704025.1). Taxonomy (GTDB): domain Bacteria; phylum Cyanobacteriota; class Cyanobacteriia; order Cyanobacteriales; family Coleofasciculaceae; genus Allocoleopsis. The sequence goes on along the minus strand of DATNQL010000355.1, from coordinate 5,761 downwards.
TATCCTCAAGATCCCGTTCTTGCGCTGTCATCGCTTGAATGCCCTGCACAATGATCGATTGGCTGTCGAGTCCACTGGCGTAGGATTTTAACCACTGTTGGGCCGTATTACCCTCCCGGAGAATTTTCTTGAGCGGCGAGAGGAAACAACTGAATCCGTTTTGCTTGGCAATGGCCCAAGCTTGGGGGTAAATTTCCTCAATCCAATCCCGCGCCAAAATTTTTCTCCCATCCTGCCAATGCCGGAGTTCAGCCTCTAAGCTCGATTGAGCGGCAGCGGCTTCGTTGGCATCCGTTAGAGCCACGAGGTCAGCCGCACGGGTTGAGGCGGGGAAGGTACTACACTCCAGTGGATCAAGGGTGGGATCGGCAAGCAGTTGAATAATGCGAGCTTCCAGTAAAGCCATCACCGAGAGTAAAGCGATCGGGTCTACGATCAAATCACAGATTCTCAGTTCCAACCGATTGAGGTCATAGGGGCGTCGGTTGCCATTAGGTCGGACGGATGCCCAGAGGTGACGCACATTTTGCATCGTTCCGAGCTTTAGTTGGTCTTCTGTCCACTGGATAAAGTGGGCGTGACTTTCAAACAGGGGAACATCTGCCGGGGTTTTGGGAAAGACTTGCCAACGGGTGGAATGAGAGCCGGTCGGTTGTCCATCCAAAAAGGGAGAAGAGGCGCTCAGAGCTAGATACAGGGGGGCTTCCACCCGAACTAAACGACAAGCTCGCATCAGCAGTTCCGGGTCAGAGATGCCAACGTTGATGTGGATGCTGGCTGTAACGACCTTCGTTCCGTAGGTGTGTTCGATATAGTCGTGGTAGGGATTATTCGGGTCGGAACGGTAAAAGCGATCGCTCCCGCCCAAGGACAAGGTGCTGCCAGGAAGTAAGGTGTAATCGCCCAAATGCTCTAAATAAGCTCGTAATTTCTGCCGGGGGCGGACGATGGCACAGAGGAGGCGATCATAGGAATAGATGGGAGCCGTCGTATATTCCACATTACGGCTATCGGGTTCGCGCACAAATCCATCGAGGGACGCCACAATCTGGTCAGAGAGACCGACAATATGACCTTGGGGCGTGCCCGTGTACATTTCGATTTCCAAGCCTTTTGATAGAAGCACAAGTTTTCCTCAGCTAAGCTGAGTGGCGAAGAGAGTAAGTAATGCAGGGTCTGTCAAAAAATGTATCGAGGAAGACGAAACAACATCTCTCTCCTTAGTGTGGCATTAAAGTCGATACTGACGATAGACTTCACTCGCCGCTCGATGGAGTAAGCTGTGGCGGTCAATCAGGGCATCAAAGTCGTCGGCATAACCACCACCAATCACGCTAGCCACGGGATAGCCGGCGGCAACACAGGTAGTCAAAACCTGCATCTCGCGGCGGTAGAGTCCGGTATCTGTGAGGGCTAATTTCCCTAGGCGATCGCCCGCGTGAGGGTCAACTCCAGCATCGTACAGGACTAAATCTGGCTGAAATTCACTCAGTAAGTCTGGGAGATATTGGGCAAGGGTTTGCAGGTAGGCGTCGTCTTCCATGCCTTCGGGGAGAGGAACATCTAAGTCACTGGTTTGTTTGGTACTGGGGAAGTTAATTTCACAGTGCATGGAAAAGGTGAAGACCGTTGGGTCATCTTGGAAAATGAAGGCAGTCCCGTCTCCTTGATGGACATCCAAATCGAGGATGAGAACTTTTTGAGCGAGTCCAAGTTTTTGCAGAACACGCGCGGCGATCGCTAGATCGTTAAATATACAAAAACCAGAGCCATAACTGGGAAAGGCATGATGGGTGCCCCCGGCGGTATTACAGGCTAAGCCATGCTTGAGGGCAAGTTGGGCGGTGAGGAGGGTGCCCCCGATGGCGGTACAGGTGCGCTGGACGAGGGCAGAACTCCAGGGTAATCCAATCCGCCGTTGAGCTTTGGGTTCTAGGGTGCCTTGGCAGTAAGCTTGGACGTAGTCGGGGGTATGGACAAGCTCAATCCATGGGGTTGAGGGAATTTCCGGCGTATGGAATTGGTCGAGGGTGGCAATGCGTGAGTTCAGGAGTCGTTCATAGAGTTTCCCAAATTTAGGCATCGGGAAACGATGCCCTGCGGGGAGTGGGGCCACATAGTCGGGATGGTAGATGATGGGTAAGTCCATGAGAGTGAGGATTTAAAACCGCAGATTGACGCCGATAATTTCTTGGTCGGCTCCATTTTGAGCGCTGTGTCAAAGTTAGCGATCGCTTCCTCATGGTAGAGTTTCTCCCCTCATCTTTCTAGGCTGAAGATGAGTTTGGCTGGGAAAATTTTTTTTAGTGGCTTCGCCGCACCAACGTGAAAATCTTTTTCCTCAACTTCTTCTTGGACAGCCAGGAATGGCTAGCTTCCAGTTTCGCTTGAAGTGCCACTAAGTTTTTACGGAAGATCATCGTATTAGAATGATGACCACCCAAGACTTGAGCGCTTACCTTTAAAGCTTGTATTAATAAAGGTTTTGCTTCCTGATAGCGTCCTTGAGCATCATACAGTGAGGCTAAATTATTGAGTGTTGTCGCCACATCAAGGTGATGATCTCCTAAAACTGATTTTCTCAGGTCTAAAGCTTCTTTATACAGGGGTTCCGCCTCCTGATAACGTCCTTGGGCATAGTAAAGTAATGCCAGGTTATTCAATGTTGATGCAACATCACAGGAGTCATTTCTCTGGAAGCGTTTTCTAATTTTTAGAGATTCCCGATACAGGGGTTCTGCCTCCTGATAACGTCCTTGGGCATAGTAAAGTAATGCCAGATTGTTCAGCGTTGTTGCCACCTCAGGATGATTAGTTCCCAACAACTTTTTCCGAAGCTTTAAAGCTTGCCTATATAAGGGTTCGGCTTCTGGATAACACCCTTGAGCATAGTAGAGTCCTGCCAGATTATTCAGACTGGTTGCAACATCAGGATGGTCATGTCCTAAGCGAGATTTTGCCACAGATAAACACTTTAAAAACCAGGGTTTGGCGAGTTCATAGAGTCCCTGATTTTTATAAAAATTACCTAATCGATCAAACAACCAAAGAATCTCTTCATCTCTGACCGAATCTGTGAGGGATTGAGTGACTTCTATAAGATGAGGAATAGCCTCTTTGATGAGTTCCATTTCCTGAGAAGTGGGGGAATCAGGAATTTGTTGTGCAATGAGTACCATAGCCTGGATCAACGACCGTTTGAATTTGTCGCTCTGTTCCGATGTTTGTTGCTTGGCTTGAATAAATTCCCGCATTAAAGGGTGTATTCTATAGCAATCTTTGCCAATTTCAACCAACTGAATCAGTTGGCATTGATACAGTTGTTGTTTGGCTCGGTTGAGGTCTCCCGCCCCCCAATTTAAAGGTTTACTGGCAAACTTCACGAGTTGCCAGGGAATACTCTCTGGTGCAAACAAACTTAAGAACTCCCCAACATCCTGCGTCGTTGAGTCCAGATTTTGCCAAATTAATTCAAATGCCGCTTTCACTCCGCGCTGTGCTGTATTAAATGTTGGCTGTCTTGTCAGTTCTGAGGAGTTGATTGTTTCTTCTTCCAATTGCTGCAATATAGCCATAGAAAAATGAGTAGATGTGTAGAGCGGGAAGTCAAAAAGAGCGCCATCAGTCGGTTGCGATCAGGCCGCCGCTCTTCAGTTTCCTGAATCACCTATCCTTTTTTGTAATACGAATATTGCGTATTACGTTTGATTGTGATATACCCCCGTTTCGGTTTGGAGGAATATGGTTGGCAATTTATATGAGATAAAGGTTACAGCTTTTAGACGGGATTGAAAAATAGGAGGCTTTTGTCCAAAAAATCAGTAATAAGCTGTAATACGTCGTTAGCATCATAGGTCAATCCCTTGATGAGCAGCAACTCAGGCGAGCACGCTTCATCAAATCTTTAATCATTATTAAGAAAACCTAGAGTCTAGTGCTTGACTATGTGCTAGGGATTTGATTTGCAGGGCAATAGGGAATCGGCAACTGTGTCAAGTCACCCATTCCGAATTTCACATTACTAATAGTTTATATAACGAAGCAGCGAATTAAAGGAATTTTATTCGTCTCGATTCAGCGCTGATATCACAGCTTGTTGCGCCACGGTTGGATAAACGTTGTCTAGATACTGTCTTACAGCCTGAGCGTCGGCAGAGGCTAAAGGAATCGTCCCTAAAACATCGAGGACTGTGCGATTGTCTGGAGGTGGTGCGATCACAACCAAAGAAGAATCCAGTGGCTCGCTATATTGCCAAAACTGCTGAATGTCAAGCCCGGTTGAGGGATTAGGGACGACCGGTGTACTTTCTTGTTCCTGTAGGGGTGTAGGTAAAAGACCGGTACTCAGATCCTGCCCCTCTGAACCCTGACTCCGCAAGCGACGCAGCTGATCTAAAATTCTTTCTTTACTACGTCCGCGTAACTGGAATAAGACAAAAGGGTCTTCACTGAAGCGATCGCCTAATTGGTAGTAAACGGCTCCTATGTGTTTACAAGGATTTTGCGGGTCGGGGCAACTGCACCGCGAACGGATATCCGAGAGCGTAAACGGAAACAAGCTCAACCCATTTGCCGTAAAGACTTTTTCGATATTGTGGGGCATCTCGCCAGCTAATAACTGAGCGGAGTAAATGGCTTCTTGAGCCATGGTTTCCACAATATAATTCCAGTCTTCCTCACTAAATGGGTCGATAGACAAGGACAATTCATACGGCTCTGGCGCAGTACCTTGTACCTTAGCTAATACTTCTGGTCCTTTAAATTCAATACTCAGAACGTTGCCTTCTTTGGCATATTTGCGAGCTCTTTCCAAACGCTTTTTGAAGCGATAGGAATTGAGTAAATCATTCCACTGTTGTACCCACCAAGGGGGAGCATCGATTTCGTAGTTAGTCACGTTTCCTCAGTTATTAATTGTTAAGTGTTTAGTAAATATCTTGCTCGATGGAAACGAATTTGTTCTCAACGAAACTTGCGTTCCGACTCTTGAATGGGCAAATCATTAATACTGGCTTCCCGTCGTCGCATTAGTCCGTTGTCAGCAAACTCCCACTGCTCATTGCCATAAGCACGATACCACTGACCTGAATCCGTGTGATACTCGTACTCGAATTTAACGGAGATGCGGTTATCGGTAAAGCTCCACAATTCTTTCTTGAGCCGATAGTCCAGTTCGGTGTTCCACTTGCGAGTGAGAAATTCTCGAATCTTGTCCCGTCCGGTGAAGAATTCTGCCCGGTTTCGCCAAACCGAATCTTCGGTGTAAGCCAGGGATACTCGTTCGGGGTCGCGGGTATTCCAGGCATCTTCAGCCGCTTGTACTTTGGCTTGAGCTGTAGAGAGAGTAAATAAAGGTAAGGGGGGTCTACTTTGCATATAAAAATCTAATCGTTGGATACTCCACCCATGGGACTTCAATGTCAAAAAACTAATCATCAATCACCGCATTGCGGTCGAGCAGTAAAAGTGAGCGCAACTGGTCTGTATCCATATCGGTTAACCAATCTTCTCCTGCACCGACGGTTTGTTCTGCCAACTGTTTTTTACTCTCAATAATGTCATTAATCCGCTCTTCCAACGTACCATTACAGACAAACTTATGCACCTGAACATTTCGAGTTTGACCAATCCGAAATGCACGATCGGTTGCCTGATTTTCTACGGCTGGATTCCACCATCGATCAACATGAAAGACATGATTGGCTCGTGTTAAATTAAGACCTGTACCGCCCGCTTTAAGAGAAAGAAGTAGAATTCGGGG
>DATNQL010000354.1:0-2202 GCA_036704025.1 Stenomitos sp. | reverse complement strand
CAGCGAGGGGTATGTCGATCTGCAACCGGGAATGCGCTTGCGAGTCGAGTATCAATCCTATCAATTGGTCAATCTTACAACCGATCCAACACAACCCTATCGGAATGGTTTTGTGGGGAATGGTACAGCTTATTACGAAGTATGCAGCTATGGCGAGAATGGCTCTAGCATCGGGTTTAGCCCGTTTCTCTCCCGGATTGAATCTACTACTGTTACACCCAGTCGAGGAGGAGCAGGCGGTATTATTGACCTGTTGGGAGTAGATTATGCACGTCCCTATTACCGTTTGTTTTATCCCAAACAGTTTCCCTCAAGTGATGAGAAGGGTTTTAGTGGTAGTCAAAAGAATGTGACTCTTGTTGGTGCTGATAATCTAGAAGCGCTTAAAAAGGCAACAGAGGCTTATCAAACCAGAGGGAATTTTGACGGACTCACTCAGATTGTTTATGCCTTCTTTCGGGGACGGGCAATTGTTACACCTGAAATCGCATTCTTTTTGAACGAACAACCCACTTACGTGTCAGTTGGCACAACGATTCGTCAGTTTATTAGCAGTTATGCCAATCTCCCTAGAGGGAAAGAATTAGAGAGAATTCAGGAGGAGAGATATGGTTTTAGTTACAGGCGATCGCTAGATAATACGCTCCTGTATAAATTGCCATCCTCAAGTGTAAATACTAATGGCAGTTCTCCTGGATACGAGCCAGTGTTCTTTAACAAGAACAACTATCAACTTTACTCAACTGGCAGAGATAGCTTTGATTTACCCATCCTAGCGGGTGATGCTCTAACGTTCAAACCAAACGGAGGGTTCTAATCGTGACAGAACCCATATTTAAACGGCAGAATCAGGATGTTCCACTCTACTCTCTAACTATTGAGGCTGAACTTAACCAAATAAGAGGATATAACGTCGCTTATCTCCTAGAGAAAGGAGTGAATGCCCCTGATGAAATCACCCTCAGTCAATCCTGGCAAACCTATCCTGGGTACTATATTTTCTTAGGCGAACAGCTCATTGACCAAGACCAATTCATTGCTGAGATTAGGCGACGTTTAGCTAGTTCAGCGTATAGAGGTGTGCGGTTTATCTGGATTGAAAACCCACAGGCACTTCCTCAGGACTGGACGATTACTCGCTTACCCGTTCAACAAGTCGGTAATCAAACGTCTGTTCGGGCTTTAACGGCATTTAATTTTCGCAATCTCTCCCTGTTTATTGGGAGTAAATGTAGTGTTACGCTCAATAGCGATCGCAATGCGTTTGAAATCAAGAAGCCAGTTGATGATGCTCAACGCATCTACTTAACCACAGGCGATGGAACGGATGAAATCTACGGGATTGGATCAACTGTCACTCTGTCGTTTCAAGGTGGTAGTGTTGGATGCTTGCAGTTTGAGTTAACGCTAAGTGATGGGACACCCGTTTCTGATACAGACAAAATGGATGTGGGGTGTCGCCTCTTTATTGAGGATCGAGTAAATCCTGACTCTGGAATTTTGCAGTCGCTACGCTATCCGATTTTTAGCGTTAAGGAGTCACCGATAACGCTTTACGCAACCATCGACCCGCTAAATTTATTAGTAAGCGATCGCACGTATTTTAGTTTCCTCAAAGACGGAGACACCTCTAAACAGGAAATCCGTTCCTATTTTCGGACAAACATCGGCTACACCGTCCACCTCACCCCGCACGATAGTAACAGTCGCTTGGTGTTTGCGGTCAGACCATCGCTCAAACAAGTGAACGATAATGACTCGTTGTATCTCGTGCCGTCGGGGGATTTTGAGATGACAGTTCCCCGATACAACCTCAAAGCTTCGCAAAATCCAGCCGATTACGACGATAATTTGCTGTGCGGTCTATCCGGCGTAGAGTATATCAAGCTATCTCCCGAACAGACAAATTTACTCTGTTTTAGACCAGGTTATGCGGCTTATGCGCCAGGGTTTTCATCGAACCAAGCGCCGACAACCACCGATAAGTCTGCACTGACAGATTTCGCGACTACATCCTGGGCTTATGTGCGGCAAACGGATGATGGTTCGCCAATTTATTACGCTCAACCTGATGAGGCGGTACTGTATAAACCACCTGGGGCGAATGGAACGGAGAAAGCGCGTAACTTCCTGAGTTACATGGAAGTTCCGGTGGCAGAACTCCCCAACCCAGGTGAGGAAATACCCCAAGCGTTTCCGTTA
>DATNQL010000353.1:0-3081 GCA_036704025.1 Stenomitos sp. | reverse complement strand
CTATGGCAATTTAGCTGCACATCAGCTTAGTTGCAGGGTGGGGACACGGCATTGTCGTGTCCCTACGGTTTTAGGCACAAGTCAGGCACTCTTCCTTCAGATTCGTTGGCACAACCACCGTATGCTGAACATCTATCGCCGTCACTCTCATTCTGGTTAATGCTAAAAGCTTCCTGGAAACCTCGTGGGGTTTGGAGCGACCCAATACTTCATAGACAGCCAGGAGAAAATCTGGAGTGATGCTGTTTAATCCAAACGTCAAAATTTCAGGATTTCGCGTTACAACTAACAAGGGTTGGCCTGAGCAAGAAATGAACGGCGGGTTGGGACAATTTGGATTAAAAGGGCTATAAATTCCTTTTAATCCACCGTACTGACTGGAGTTATTACGGATACTCGTTGAAGAAGTGGAACTACCGTAGAACCCTTGAACGTTAATGATGGAGTAGAAGGAATAAGGCTTGCTCTCTAATCGACCCAAGAATTGCCCGGAGGGAGACCGCAGTTCTGCGATACCATCGAGCTTTTTGAGATATTCGATATAAGTCTCTACAGTCATCATGCTTTTTTCGGTGACCCTATAATTGCCGTTGGTGTCTTCAGCTCCATGTGGCTCATTTATAAGAATCGCTGTTCCTGCTCTGGATTTGCATAAAGTAACTTTGATGACGAGTGGGAATTGAGTGAAGATTTGGTAAAGCGTTCTTGATATCGCTGATTTTTACGTCTTTGTGTTGACTCAGACTTGATTACAGCTCAAAAAATCTGTATAGGAATTTACAATTTTCTAATTTTCATCTACTCTTAATCCGTTTCCCCAGCTTCATGGTTTTTATGTGAAGTTTCCTTATGCAACTACAATTCTACCTTTAGATGGATTATTATTGGAATTGTCAGATGGTATGAAGTACCCCCTATATTTAACCTCTAATTCACACAATTGCTGATAGAAGCCGCTCACTAAGGGTGGCTTCTATCATTTGCAGGGAGGATGCTCGCCCTCAACCTCACGAGCCATTTCAGGGCAAATTACAGTATGGTGGGGTTGTTGAACGACTCCCCAACTGAACCTTAACGCCTGATTCCCAACTTGACGGCTGTACCCGTAGCCGTAATCAGCAGCAGTGCACCTTTTTGGTCAACATTAATTGTACCCGTGTCAATTTCAATCCCAATTACGGCATCAGCACCTAAGCGTTGAGCACGTTGTTGCAGTTCTGCTATGGCATCCTGCTGCCCTTTCTCAAATACCCGCTCATAACTGCCAGTGCGTCCTCCAATCACATCGCGAATTCCTGCAAAAAAATCTCTCAGGGCGTTAGTGCCATAGACAACCTCTGCTGTGACAATCCCTAAATACGCTTCAATGGTCGCACCTTGAATAATATCGGTGGTCGTTACAATCATTAACGATCCTCGGCTAGAATGACTTTCGATAATTTATTGGCAACTGAAAAAATCTAGTGGCTAAGCGCCAAACTCCGGTAACTTTAGATATGGGTTCAATCTTCCCCATCTAAAATCCGAACTCTAAAATCAAGAGTGCGAATACACGGCATTATAAAGATTAAAAGTGTGGAAGCGATGACCAGAAAAAGGTAATGCGGCTTCAAGGGAAGGCGCTACCGGAAACTCAGCACTAGTTTTGGACTCATCCCTGGGGACGATACCTGACTAGACGGATGACGCTCTGGCGGACTAATATGTGCCAGTAGATTCAGCAAAAACGTTAGGGTGGCGGCTTGAAGCAGTCTGTTGAACATAATGAGCACTCCTCAATTTCTAGCTTCATTCCTAGATTACGATAGACGACGACAACCAGGCTTCACCTGATCAACTCACCGTTAGGGTGGTTTGTTGGTCATCCTATCTAAGGATTAACAAAGTGCTGAACACCCACGTTCCGCCTTTTAAACTGTCACAAAAGAAAAATAGCTCCGGGGAATAGCACAAAGTCAACCCGGTCAATTCTCACCCCATTCCATCTCCGGAGCCGACTGTCAATCGTGCCAATCGCTACAATCAATCTAAAGAAATACAAACACTCGCTGTAACGCATGATTCCTACAGTTATTGAGCAATCCGGTCGTGGCGAACGCGCCTTTGACATCTACTCTCGTCTATTGCGAGAGCGTATTGTCTTTCTCGGACAACCCGTTGATTCTGACTTGGCGAACTTAATTGTTGCCCAACTGCTGTTTTTAGAAGCCGAGGATGCCGAAAAAGACATTTACCTCTATATCAACTCTCCCGGAGGTTCGGTAACAGCAGGTATGGGAATTTTCGACACGATGAATCAAGTCCGTCCAGACGTTTGCACCATCTGTGTCGGCTTGGCTGCCAGTATGGGGGCATTCTTGCTGAGCGCGGGTGCCAAGGGCAAGCGTATGAGCTTACCGCATTCCCGGATTATGATTCACCAACCTCTGGGGGGTGCCCAAGGACAGGCGACGGATATTGAAATCCAAGCTAGAGAAATCCTATATCACAAACGGCGGCTCAACCAGTTTTTGGCAGAACACACCGGTCAACCCATTGAGCGCATTGAGGAAGATACCGAACGCGACTTCTTCATGTCCGCAGAGGAAGCCAAGGACTATGGTTTAATCGATCAGGTGATTGATCGGCGGATTTCCGCCGCACGTACCCCCGTCGGCGTCGCATAAGGGCAATGCCCATCAGGGGGGAGTGGGAGAGGGGAATCTAAGTTCACCCCTTCACCCTCTCTTCCCTTCACCCCCTCTAATCTTCTGGGGTTGGCTCAGATTCAAGATGGTGTAAGAAGTCTAGCAATTCACCATCGGTCAATAGCTGGCGCGATCGCTTCCCGTAGGTTTGGAGCAAATAATCTTTTCCCTGCTGAGTCGTCCAGCCCAAACGCTTGAGTTCCACATTGGTTCTGGCAATGATATCAGAAAAATCAACGGGAGTCTCTGGGGCTGTTTTGGTGATCGTGTCTGCTTCCGGTTTCCGTTTCCGTTTACTCTGGGTAGAAGACGTGATCGGCGTCTCCTCCAATGGGGTTGGCGAGGACTCCTCTGGTGCCATCCACAGTGGCTTTTCCACATCCTGAGATAAAGA
>DATNQL010000352.1:0-4934 GCA_036704025.1 Stenomitos sp. | reverse complement strand
TAGCGAGTGCGGGAGCGCTTCCGCAACGCCAGATGCTGGAATCAGAAGCTCACCTCAGAGAAGGGCAAGCTCAACTGGTTAAAGCAAGTAGTCGCCGGGACGTTTTAGAAGCTGAAGCTCAACTCAAACGCGCCCAATCGGCTGTTGAGGCGGCTCAATCCCACCTTCGCCTGAGCGATACCGCCTATCAAACTCGGCTCTCTCAATTGGGAACTCGTGCGAATGAGAAAGGATTGGTGACGGTGACGGCTCCCATTTCTGGTACAGTTAGCGATCGCGAAGTGACCCTCGGTCAAGCCTTCCAAGATGCAGGCGGCAAGCTGATGACGATTGTGAATGACAGTCGGGTTTATGCCACCGCGAATATCTATGAAAAAGATTTAGATCAAGTTCAAAAAGGGCAACGAGTCAACGTGAAGCTAGCTAACTTGCCCAATCGCACCTTCCAAGGACAGATTACCTTTATTGGGTCAGTGGTGGAAGGAGAGGCGCGAGTTGTGCCGGTCAAAGCCGAGCTAGATAATTCGGCTAGAGAGCTAAAACCTGGGATGTTCGCGGAACTAGAGGTACTAACAGACCGAACGCCAACCCCTATCTTAGCCATTCCCATCTCAGCAGTGGTTGAGGCGAATGGCAAGAAACTGGTCTATGTCCAAAATGGTAACGCCTTTCAGCCGATTGAAGTGATGTTGGGTCAAACCTCTGGAGACATGGTTGAGGTAAAAACCGGGCTATTCGAGGGAGATTTAGTTGTAACTCAACGTGCACCTCAACTGTATGCCCAATCGTTGCGGGGAGGTAGCAAGAAACCAGAGGCGAAGGGCGCTGCACCCGCACCATCCCAAGAGACTAATTTGAGTCAGATTGGTTCTCAGTTGCCTTGGTGGTTGGTTATTCCTGCTGGGGGAGGAGTCGCCGCGATCGCATCTGGTGCTTTCTGGTTAGGACGCCGCAGTAAGCCGTCAGTCGAAAGACTTGTCTATGAAACCATCAACGGTTCTTCATCTCCCAATGGTTCAGGTGAGTTACCAGAATCTCACAATGGGGGGTTTGGTGAATTGCCTGTCTTGGCTAAAAGCGATCGCCATCACTCTGATCATAATCAGAGTTGAGCTTAACTTGTTAAAAACGTGAGGTTTTTACCAAGTTACCGCATTAAATAATGTTACTTTATCTTTATTAATATTATTGTATTTTACAAAATATCATCTATACCGAAGAAAATCAGCCAAATAGCTGAAGAATATTTATATCTTTGAAAGTAGAATATAAAGACAAAATTGATGTGCAGGCAAAAAGCTTAAAGTTGTGAGTTTGTTACTTATGACTTCAGTCTAACTTTGACAAAAATCCCAAGTTTTTAGCCATTAAATCGGAACTTGAAGGGATAGAATTCAGGAAAATTAGGTTAGGGTTCTGACATTTATTAGAAAGCCCGTACTCTTATTTAGCATCCCCTATCAGGGAGAAAATTTTGGTGGAAAATTGCCTTGAGAATGGAACGTATAACTCGGAGAGTAATCAAGAAAGAGTTATACCTCCTGTTGATTTAGTTATTGTCATCGATACTAGCCCTTCAATGAAAGACGAAGCACAGGCTCTGGGTAATGCTGCTGAAGCGTGCTATTGCTTCACTTGATTGATTGAAAGCTTTGGAGATAGAACATGAAACGTCTTGTTATTTGCTGTGATGGAACTTGGCAACAGCTAACGAGTCCTTGCCCAAGCAATATAGTTAAGCTGGCTCAAGCCGTGAAACCGATCGCCAGTGACGGAGTTCCACAGCTCGTGTTTTATGACGAGGGCATTGGAACGGATAGTAACAAGCTTTTGGGCGGAGTTACTGGACTAGGAATCGATCGAAACATCGAAGATGCTTATCGGTTCCTTAGTCTCAACTATGATGCTGGTGACGAAATTTATCTGTTCGGATTCAGTCGCGGTGCTTACACCGTCAGAAGCTTAGCGGGGATGATCTATTGCTCCGGTCTCCTACGCCGCCCTTATGTTACCAGAACACACGAAGCTTACGAGCTTTACCGTGACCGAGGCGTTAAACCAAGGGATAAGGACGCTGTCGATTACCGTCGCAAATACTGCTGCGATGACGTCTCTATCACCTTGCTGGGTTGTTTCGATACCGTCGGCTCCCTGGGGATTCCTGGACTACCCGCCTTCAAGCAGATTCACCAACAACTCAATAAACGGTACAGATTTCACGACACCACGTTAAATCGGTCGATCCAGAATGCATTGCACGCCGTTGCGATCGACGAAATCCGCGAAGTTTTCGATGTGACGCCGATGAAGAAGCATCCTGAAGCTGAGAACCAACGGGTAATTCAAGTTTGGTTTCCGGGGGGACATGGCTGCGTTGGCGGTGGAACGGAAGAACACAGGGGCTTATCAGATACTGCCTTGCAGTGGATGATGGATTCAACCCGTGAGCTTGGATTGGGGCTTGAGTTCGATCCAAGTGCCATTGAAAAGGGAATCAAGCCGGATTATGCATGTGACTTTAGGAACGATCCTGGGATCTTCAAATTGGCAGGAATCAAGTTCCGTGAAGTGAGCGACGCCATTGATGAACTGCATGAAAGCACAATCAAGCGGTTGCAAACCCGCAACGACTACCGCCCCAAAAATCTAGAACGACATCTCCCCAAACTTGCTTCCATCCAGCAGCCTGAGCAGACTGCATCAAAATCTCACAATCGACCAGAATCAACCCCTCGAACTGACAAATACCGAAAAGTAAAAACTCTTATGACGACGAAAAGAGACACCTCCCGAGACGGATTTAAAAATAAACTTGAGACGGCAGTTTTAACTGGATTTAAGCCCATTTGGAGCTTTATTCAAAGCAATCCAGGTCTTGCCAAAAAAGTCAATAAAACGATCATCAACAATGCCATCAATAAGATTCCGGCTCGTCCCTATCCGTTCAGCACGATGTCTCCTTACACATCTTGGGATTCATTGATTGATCGCTCGTATTCGGGACTCCATCTGCCGCCGCTAGATTGGAAACCCTTGACCAATAAAAACTACATGGGCATTAAATTAACGCCTGCAAAAAAATTTGAGAAAAATCTTCCACCGATTAAGGATTTGGAAGTTTTGTATCGCAAAGACGGGGAGACACAATACTCGCAAAAATCTTCACTGATGTTTCCCTATTTTGTCCAATGGTTCACTGATAGCTTTATGCGAACCGATCGTGACGATCAGCGTAAGAATACTTCCCACCACCATATCAATCTGTGTAATGTCTATGGATTGAACCCAAAAATTACACACATGCTGCGATCGCACAAAGGCGGCAAGCTGAAAAGCCAATTTATTAATGGCGAAGAATATCCTCCTTTCTACTACGACCAGGATGGACGCCCCAAAGAAGAGTTCGCAGATTTGCCTCATCTTTACAGCGAAAATTCCGTCCCAAAAGCAGAGACATTCTCTCCCGAAAAGAAACAAAAATTGTTTGTAATGGGGATTGAATTAGAACGGGCTAATGTGCAAATTGGCTATGTGATGCTGAACGTTCTTTGCTTAAGAGAACACAATCGCGTGTGCGACATTTTAGCCAGAAATTATCCAACTTGGGATGATGAACGCCTGTTCCAAACTGCCAGAAACATTGTAGTGGTAGAGTTTCTCAGGATTGTGTTAGAGGATTACATCAACCACATTACTCCCTATCACTTCCAATTCTTCACCGATCCACAGGCCTTCACCAATGAAAAATGGTATCGCCATAATTGGATGTCAGTGGAATTTAGCTTGGTCTACCGCTGGCATAGTATGCTGCCTGATACTCTCATTCACAACGAGCAAACTGTCCCCATGCCTGCCTCCATGTGGAACAACGACATGATTATCAGCAAGGGGTTAGGAGGCATCTTTGAGGAAAGTTGTTCCCAACCTGCCGCGCAACTGAGTTTATTCAATACGCCTGAATTTCTGCTGCATACCGAGTTAGCCAGTATTCGCATGGGTCGTGAATCAAAACTCAGAAGCTACAACGATTATCGTGAGTTGTGTAAGTATCCTCGCGTAACTGATTTCGATCAGATTAGTGGCGATAAAAGAGTTCAGCGGGAACTGAAGCGTTTGTATGGTCATGTAGACAATATTGAGCTGTATGTCGGACTGTATGCCGAAGATCTGCGTCCCAACTCAGCCCTACCGCCTTTAGTGGGACGATTAATCGGAATCGATGCGTTTTCACAAGCATTAACCAATCCTTTATTAGCAGAAAACATCTTCAATCCAGAAACATTTTCACCTGTGGGTTGGGAAATTATTCACAATACCAAAACCCTTTCTGAGTTAGTCCACCGCAATATTCCTCAAGGTGAAACCTATCGAATTTCGTTTTACCGCTATAATTGGCAACCAGCTTAATCAGCAAACGCATTAAGGTAGATATGAGCAAGAGATTATTTACAGAATATCCCGAACAGGATGAACACAAATACTACGAACTCCTGGTCGAGCAAGCCAAGATCCGCATGGATAATCTGTATAAGGACAAGGAGCGGGCGCTGCGAGATACCCACAGCAAAAGTCACGCTGCTGTTAAAGGAATTCTTGAAATCTTTGACATTGATGAGGAAGCGATTAAACGCGAATTGAACAAACGCGCCTCGTTGACGTCTTCGCAACTCAATGCTATTTCCATTAAGCAAGGCTTGCTGGCTAACCCCAAACAATACCCTGTTTGGCTAAGATTTGCCAACGGAGCTTTCTCCAAAAAAAATGATTATGAGCCAGATACCCGCTCAATGGCAGTGAAAGTGATGGGGGTTGAAGGGGAACGACTTGTGCAAAGCTATGAGTCGAAAACCCAGGACATTATTGTTCATAATTCAGCGTTTTTCTTTGTTAAAACCATCAGAGACTACTACGGCTTTTTTAGTGCCGTTGTTGAG
>DATNQL010000351.1:0-3956 GCA_036704025.1 Stenomitos sp. | reverse complement strand
GTTACGCATTTAATTTGTATACCTTCACACCCCACACCCTACACCCCACACCCCTTTCAAAAATTTTTATATGCAATTTAGATGCGCCGCAGCTTAGTGATTGATGTTGAAGGGATGATGATTAGTTCAAACTTGTAGGAATTATCTTATAGTTAAAAACGGTTTCGCTCAAAGTTCAAGATTCCAGAGTCTCTGTTTAGGAGGATAAAAATGCGTTCAAAGACCATTGAATTATTTGTAACCCTAACTTTAGCCGCTACCATCGGTGCATGTAACGCCGGTAACCCAGGTGGTGACGCAGAGAAAACGGCCCCACAAACGCAGCCAAATCAGGAGGTGCAAAAGCCTGAAGGCGGTGAAGGTGGTGAAGAGGGGGAAAGTGGCAAAGCTGGCGAAGGCGGTGAAGAGGGGGAAAGTGACAAAGCTGGTGAAGGTGGCGAAGGCGGTGAAGGTGGCGAAGGCAACTAAACTCTTGGTGGTTTGAACCGTCGGTGGGCATTGCTCACCAATATTCTTGCACTTCCATATCAGTTTGTGCCAAGTCTAGGGCGATCGCAATACTTTAAGACCATCCAGAAATTCGTAACCAGCTAGTCATAAGGGGGAAGTTCTACCATAGAGATCCAAGAGCCATTTATCATCCCTTATCACCGTGACGCCCCGTCTTTCTCCAATTCACTCTCAAAACAGCAGCACTACTCAAAATCCCCCAAGCGTAACTGAGGTAGATCAATCTCCTCCGTCACAGGTAACCACAATTCCGCCGCTTTTGGGCGCGTCGTTAGCCGAGTTAACCGAATGGGTGCAACAACAGGGACAACCCGCTTATCGAGGGCGTCAACTGCACCAGTGGATTTATCAAAAAGGTGCGCGATCGCTCTCAGAAATTTCGGTTTTTTCTAAACAGTGGCGGGAAGTTGTGGCTGATGTTCCCATTGGTCGTTCTACCTTACACTATCGCTCACAATCCCCCGATGGTACCGTAAAGTACCTGCTGCGACTAGCAGATGGTCACATAATCGAAACCGTCGGTATTCCCACCTTTGCCAGAGGAGGAGAGGAAGCTTGGGATGGATGGGACGAGGACTTTTCCGATCATTCAAAATCTAAAAACTCCAATCCCAAATCCAAAGAACGTCTCACGGTTTGCGTTTCCTCCCAAGTGGGTTGTCCCATGGCGTGTGACTTCTGTGCCACGGGCAAAGGAGGATTTAGCCGCAATCTGAAACGCCATGAAATTGTCGATCAAGTCTTAACCGTTCAGGAAGACTTTGGACAACGTGTCAGCAATGTGGTGTTCATGGGGATGGGAGAACCATTGCTGAATCTAGAGGCGGTTTTAGGTGCGGTGAAGTCGATTAATCAGGATGTAGGCATTGGAATGCGATCGCTAACCCTTTCCACTGTCGGCATTCCCGGACGAATTCGCCAACTCGCCGAACATCACCTACAAATCACCTTAGCCATCAGCCTCCATGCCTCAAACCAGGCATTGCGAGAGCAACTCATCCCAACAGCAAAGCGCTATCCCTTAGATACTCTGTTAGAAGAGTGCCGGGAATACGTACAATTGACAGGTCGTCGGGTAACGTTTGAATACATCCTCCTTTCTGGACTGAATGATCTCCCAGAACATGCTATTGAGTTAGCAGGACATTTGCGAGGATTCCAAAGTCACGTTAATCTGATTCCCTACAATCCTATTAGTGAAGTCGATTACCAGCGTCCGACACCTCGACGAATTCAAGCCTTTGTCGAGGAACTCGAAAAGCATCACATTGCGGTGAGTGTGCGTCGTTCTCGCGGACTCGAAAAAGATGCCGCCTGCGGACAATTACGCGCTTCAAAAATGCCTCAACCGCTGTAATTTTTCCCCCATGAGAAGAGAACTCAGGGATAATCAGTATTTTTGTGGGGAACTAGAACGGTTCCCCTTGCTTTGTTTTCTAACCTAATGGGCTGATTTTGCCGACTCAAGATTCAATGCTTATACCAAATCCGTCTTGGAAAACCCTTTTGAGTCAATAGTCTTAAATCTCTCCTCCTTGTCTCCCTTTTCTGCCTTGTCCTACTCTGACCCAAAAAGGGGGTAGCAGACCCGGATTTGGTATTATTAGCCCCTAGCGATGAGCATAAATTCCAGGAGCATAAGCCTCAACAACTCTCCCCGTGCGAGAACAGTTAATCATCAAGTAGTCACAGGCAGGGCATTGAGTCTGGGTAATGTGAGTGGCTTGGAAAAAAAGCCTTTCTGCATGACTACCACAATTAGGGCAACGAATTTTTTGTGTTATCTTCATTTTGCAACCTTTGTTCTTCAGTTTATAAAAAAGTCGAGAAAAAACTTTCTAGCTTACAGATTAAGTTTCTAGAAAAACTGTAACTAAATTTAACTGCTTAATCCAGGAAAAAAATCAAAAACTGTACCTTCCTGGTTCTTTTAATTATTATGTCAGTATTTATACCTCTTGACAAGGAAATTTTAGCCAAAGACTCTCCTCTTCCCATTAACTCAGTCTCCCAATTGCCGCGATCCCCAAGGCTAATTTGTCGATTTGGTATTGATCCACAGGTCTATTGCTAGAAAAACGACGGCTAGAGACAGACCTGTTCACCTTTCTAAAAAAACGCTTTGACAGGCAAAAACAACCATAGATTATTAAATTACTCATCTCATATTTCTATTCTTAAGATTTAATTAAGATTTTGGTTCTATCGATAGTTAGATTGACGCATGGTCATAGCAAGAATAAAACCGGATTGTTGTAAAATTCACTACATTAAAGACCAGCAAACTTTCTCATGCCGTCTTGTTAGCAATGCCTCCTGCGGGGAGAGTAGTCAGACATAACTGGAGTCGCCGGTGAGAATGAGGAAGTCCAGCCCCTACGTCTCTACCTCCCTGATGTTGATTGCAAGTCCTAGAGCTTTTTTCTATTACACTGGATGATGCTCCCATTCCAAGTTTCTGGGATCATTCTCGACCGAACCTATTGGAAAGACGCTTGCCCAAGGGGCATCAGCGAAACGAATTACACTATGTCACGAGCTGTCTGCTACAACACAAATGGCGATTGCAATTGATTTTGGCACAAGCAACACGGTCATCACGCGCTGGAATGCCGCAACCCAGCAACCCGAAACACTAAACTTACCAGGACTCTCGCTAAAATTAGGGGAAAATCCTCCGTTAATCCCCAGTTTGCTCTATATAGAAGATGCCAGTCAGGGTAAGGTCTTGGTTGGACAAGAAGTACGCGACAAGGGACTCGATCTCACGAATAACCCTCGCTTCTTTCGCAGCTTTAAACGGGGCATTGGTGCCGACATTCAAGGCTTCTTGCCCGAACTGGATGAGCAAGTTGTCAGATTTGAGCAAGTTGGGCAGTGGTTCCTCACTCAGATTATTGAACAACTGAAATCCACTCAGGACGGTACCCTGGACTCCTTAATTCTCACCGTGCCAGTAGATAGCTTTGAAGCTTATCGCCATTGGTTGAGTGGCGTTTGCCAATCCCTGCCAGTGGAGCAGGTACGCATCTTAGATGAACCCACGGCGGCGGCTTTGGGCTATGGCATTGCCGATGGGCAAACCCTACTTGTGGTTGACTTTGGCGGTGGCACTTTAGATTTATCTCTGGTGCAACTCAATCAGGAAGCTCAAGTGGGTCAAAAGCCCTTAGGTTTTATTCTCAAATGGGGTGAGAAGCTATTGGGAGAAAGTTCGGGACAGAAGGTGAAAATAGCCCGTGTTCTCTCCAAAGCGGGGCAAAACTTGGGTGGATCGGATATTGATCATTGGTTGGTGGATTACTTTGTGGAAACTCAAGGCTTGACGCGATCGCCCCTAACGACTCGACTCGCCGAACGCCTGAAAATCCAACTTTCTGAGAAGCCATCGGCGACGGAAGTGTATTTCAACGATGAAACCTTCGAGAGTTACGAACTCAAACTCG
>DATNQL010000350.1:0-1701 GCA_036704025.1 Stenomitos sp. | reverse complement strand
GGGGTTTAGGGGAGGCTATAAGTCCCGCGCTGTAATCTATGATTCAGCGGCGGGATACATGGACATCCCCCAAGCAAATTTTATCCGGTCAATCCCGGTAAAATTTGCCAGCTATCCAGGATGCTCTTATCAAAAATAAGTATAATGATAAGAGGAGAGAAAGCAATGCAACACCAAGCCATCAAAGTTAGACTGTATCCCACAATCGAACAGCAAGAGATACTAGCCCAACACTTTGGTTGCTCTCGCTGGTGGTGGAATCATGCACTAAACTTGTGCATTGAAACCTATAAAGCGACGGGCAAGGGCTTGACTCAAATTGCATTGAACAAACTCTTGCCAAATCTAAAAAAAGCTCCAGAAACCGAGTGGCTTAGTTCGTGTTACTCCCAGATTTTACAAGCTACTACACTCAATCTAGTAACTGCTTACAAAAACTTCTTTGAAGGTAGGGCTAAATATCCCAGGTTCAAAGCAAAAAAAAATAGGCAGTCAATTCAGTATCCACAGTCAGTTAAAGTCGTTGATGGTTGCCTCAAGTTTCCAGGTCGTGTTGGTACACTCAAAGCCAAAATTCATAGACCAATTGAAGGAACAATCAAGACTGTAACTGTCAGCGTGACACCATCAGGAAAGTATTATGCTTCTGTGTTGATGGAGCTAGAGGGCGATAGTTCGACTCCGACTCCCATCGCTGACGGAAAAGTTGCGGGTATCGATTTAGGGTTGAAGGATTTTGCTATTGTCAACGACGGCATCAAGACATCTAAGTATACCAATCCAAGACACTTGGCGAAACACGAACGCAATCTTGAAAGAAAACAGCAAAAACTAGCCAGGAAGGAGAGAGGGAGCAAGTCAAGAGATAAAGCGAGAAAATTAGTAGCTAGGGTTCACGAACGAGTTAGCAATGTCCGCCAAGACTACTTGCATAAGCTATCACGAAAGCTTGTTGACGATAACCAAGTCATTGTAGTCGAAAGCCTAAACACTAAGGGCATGGTTCGCAACCACAAACTACGCAAAGCGATTTCTGATGTGGGTTGGGGGATGTTCGTCAATTTCTTGTCGTACAAGTTAGACCGTGAAGGCAAAGTATTGGTAGAAATTGACCGATGGTTCCCTAGCTCAAAACTCTGCTCTCATTGCCACTATCAAATTCAGGAGATGCCGCTAGACGTTAGGACTTGGACTTGTCCGAGTTGCGACACCCACCATGATAGAGACGGTAACGCCGCAATCAATATCAGAGCAGAAGGCATCAGAATGCTATCGGTCTTGGGAACCAGGACTGCTGCTGATGGAGGGGATGTGAGCCCGAAGCGAGGACGTAAGTCTAAGCTGACGCAATCCCCAATGAATTCAGAAGCCCACGCTGTACTCTTATGTCAGCGTTGGGTAGTTCACACTTTACTTCACAAATAGCCTCTAAGGCTCAGTCAGTCTAAACTTCAGTTATTTGCCTGCTTTATGGAACACCCCCTCGATCTCGCAATCATCATTCCCGAACTCGTCAAGTATGGAGGTGCCGAACGAGTTGTCATCGAGTGCCTCGCTCGTTGGCAACATCACCATCGCATTACACTTTATGCCACGTCCATCAACGATCGGGTCGTGCGCGAGTTCTGCCCAGAGACTCGCTTCAAATTTGTGCAACTTTCACCTTACTTTCAAGGGGATCATGCGTTCTTCTTGAACGGC
>DATNQL010000349.1:0-15476 GCA_036704025.1 Stenomitos sp. | reverse complement strand
GTAGCCGTCCTCTCTGAGCAAGGGAGAATTACAGGAGGGGGTCAGATTGGAATAATCTCCCAGAGAATTGTTATAAGGGTATCTTTTTTTCTATCGCCCGATCTAGCAATGACCGTTAATTAGTTGTTAAACTATATAAAGATATATAGCAATTGAATAAAGTCTAAAAACACTTTTAAAAAGTTCTTGAGTTAGGCACCTTCATCGGCTACTTTTTAAAAGTTTGCCTTCCCTGGGTAAGCCTCTTGCTTTAATAAAATCTCAACAGCAAGAGATGACATTAGTAACAACAACAGCAAGCAAGACAGAAACAGCAGCAAAGTTCTGGCAGTAAATCGAACATGATACAGCAAAAACACATTGATGAATTGGCAGCTCAAGGGAGCGGTAAATTATCTAACAAAGTAGCGTTGGTTGTCGGTGGAGATAGTGGGATAGGGCGTGCCGTGGCTATTGCATTTGCCAAAGAAGAAGCTGATATTGCCATCATCTACCGAAATGCTAACGAAGACGCAAAAAAAACCCAAATAATGGTAGAGGAAGAAGGGCGATCTTGCCTCTTGATTAGTGGTGATGTTGAAGATGAAAAATTCTGTCAACAGGCTGTACAAAAAGCGATTGCTCAATTTGGCAAAATTGATATTTTAGTCAATAACGCTGCTGAACCGGAACCGTCAAAAAGTCCAGAAAACATCAGCATTGATGAGCTAGAGCGTACCTTACAAAGTAATCTATGTCCCATGTTTTACATGACTAATGCCGCACTTCCTTATCTCAAAGAGGGAAGTACTATCATCAACACCACGTCTGTAACAGCATCTCAAGGGCAGCAACAATCGCTGAACTATACCTCTAGCAAGGGAGCGATTTTGACTTTTACTCGTTCTTTGTCTCAGTCCTTGGAAGATAAAGGAATTCGAGTTAGCGGTGTTGCACCTGGGCCTGTCTGGACAATGCTAGTTCCCTCTAATTTATCCGCCGATAAAGTTAAATCAATTGGTGAGCAAATGCCAATGAAAGCATACAATAACCCAGAAGAAATTGCCCGAAATGTAGTCTTTTTAGCCTCAGAGGACGCCTCCTACATGGCAGGTCAAGTCCTGTTTACCCAAAATATGCCTTGTTAATTAGCTTTTCTGTGCAGATTCTGATGTTCTAATTGACAGACTTTTCCTAAAAATCAACGAACAAAACAAAGTAAAGCTACACCCACTCCATCTGTGGGTGTTTTTTTAGGTTTCATCTC
Organism: Stenomitos sp.; assembly: GCA_036704025.1. GTDB lineage: Bacteria > Cyanobacteriota > Cyanobacteriia > Cyanobacteriales > Coleofasciculaceae > Allocoleopsis. The sequence continues at coordinate 14,230 of DATNQL010000349.1, read as the reverse complement.
TTCTCAAATTTCTGCCGAGCCATCTGATACCCAATCCGACTAATGAATATCTAGTATCTTGATAGCATGTCATATCATGTCCGGTTAAACACCCATGGTTAGGATTGACGCGGGGACACGGGGACGCGGAGAATTTTTATTATGGGTAATTAGACGGACATGATATCAGAGATATTTCACCTTCTGAACTTGTAAATATTGTTACTAACTTTTTTAATCACAACCTTATCTAAAGGTATAGCTAAGACTTCTTTCTAATGAGGCAAGAATTCAGAAAAATTTCTTTCTAAGGTATTAAAGGTCTGAAAAAACATACAGACTTTGAAAATTAATAGCCAAAAGAAGGTAACAAACTATGACACAGGCTAAACAAAAACAAGAATTACAACCGCCGCAACACCAAGATCAGCGACCGGGTAACGAATCTGAAATGACACCCAAACCCCAGGCACAGGGTTTTCATTACCGGGCCGCCGGGAAACTAGAAGGTAAAGTAGCACTAATTACAGGTGGCGATAGCGGTATTGGTCGTTCAGTCGCCATCCTCTACGCTAAAGAAGGAGCCGATGTAGCAATCCTTTACCTCAGCGAAGATCAGGATGCACAGGAAACGAAGCGACTGGTGGAAGCCGAAGGCAAGCGCTGTGTGATGCTCAAGGGGGATGTGGGAGACGAGGCGTTCTGCCAACAGGCGGTACAACAAACCGTTCAGGAGTTGGGACACCTGGATATCCTCATTAACAACGCAGCCGAACAGCATCCCCAAGAGAGTATTGAGCAAATCACAGCAGAGCAACTGGAACGCACCTTCCGAACCAATATTTTTGGTATGTTTTTTATGGCAAAAGCGGCTTTACCCCACCTAAAAGAAGGTAGTGCCATCATCAATACTGCGTCTGTCACTGCCTACAAAGGCAGTCCTCAATTGCTAGACTACTCATCCACGAAGGGTGCAATTGTTGCCTTTACTCGCTCTCTGTCGCAATCTTTGGTTGAGAAAAACATTCGCGTCAATGGTGTGGCTCCCGGCCCCATCTGGACTCCCTTAATTCCCTCCACGTTCCCTGAAGAAAAAGTGAAGAGCTTTGGCGCACAAGTACCCATGCAACGCGCTGGACAACCTGAAGAAGTCGCTCCTTGTTATGTGTTTTTGGCTTCGGATGATTCTTCCTATATGTCAGGGCAAATTCTTCATCCCAATGGTGGTGAAGTCGTCAATGCCTAGATGATGAGGTACAGAAGCTGAGATCTAACCTGAAAATAGCTTAGACAGGATTCTAACTGAGACAGCAAAAATTAGGGGGGAAGTCTTCGTGCCGATAGCTGTTGAAACCTCACCCAGGCTGGGAATCACGAAGACTTTTCCCCTTCCTAAGGTCGCAACTTAACTTAAGCTTTCTGAACCAATTTCTGCTAGCAACAACTCATATCATGTCCGGTTAAACACCCATCGTTAGGATTGACGCGGGGACGCGGGGACACGGGGACGCGGAGAGTTTTTATTATGGGTAATTAGACGGACATGATATCAGCCGTTTGCTGTCCCACGCCTGGAATAGTATCCAACAAGGTAAGAGCTTTTTCCCAACTCAGGGGAGGATTGTCATACGCAGTTGCATTCATACGTAGCACATTGAATTTCTCCGCGTCGGGAGCGTCCCCCTGTCTGGGTGTCGAGCTCAACTACTATGTTTGAACGCAACTCGGTATCAGCACCTAGATTGGAGGTTGGGTCACACACAACTAAGCTGTTCCACATTTAACTTGCATATTTAAACGCGCAAGATGCCCGTTCCACAAGAGTTGTACCACTAATAATTGAGAAAACTAGATGTGGAGTAGCTTATCATGTTCACAACACAGCTACATCTACAGTCCTCGCCAAGGCCACGATATTCTCCAGTCGTACCTCCAGATGCTCGATTTGAATCAGTGGCAGATTAATCGTGTCGCTGCTGCTATCCTTATCAGGATTTGAGAAGATACTGACGCTGAAAATAAACCTAGCTTTCGTTGCTACTGGATTATTTTCCTCATACCATGCTTCGATATCTGTCACTAAATGCGATCGCAATTCAGCCGTTGCTGCCAACCCATCCTCTCCGGCTGGAACGGAGAAACGTGGACTTAACAGCACAGGCAGCGTTGAGAGTAAATCGGAGTCATCATCCTCTGCCAATACCAGCGCAAACCCGTAGCGGCAGGCAACCCGGAAGTCATAAGGTTTCGTGGCAATATCGGGAAGCAACGTGTCAAACAAGTTCTGGAGATGTGCTGCCAGGGTGCGGTTCTGGGGTGTGCCATCCGACGAATTAATCGTGGCAATATTCCAGTGTTGGGCATTTACCAGCAACGGTGTCACCATACTGCCGAAGCGGACTTGCGGGGTTTGGTAGACAAAGGCGGGATTGGTTTTCCATCCAGATAGGAGGTTTTTGTTGCGGGTTAACCAGATAGCACCCCAAGCATTTTGTTGCTCGATGATGTCCAAATCTGGAATACTAAACACGCGATCGGGAATCGAAGATTCACCGAAAATGGGGTCATTGGCAGCGTCTTCAGGAGATTTTTTCTGGAAGCGATACGTGATGGTTTTATCGGAACCCTGCGTACCTTGTCGGGTGGCGGTAACGTCCTGCCGATATCCCGGTACAATCATCGTGGGGAACGATTGCATGAGGCTGTGAGGTTTCACGGCAATGGTCACATCTTTGACCTCAATAGTTTGCCCTCCACTGCCAGCAACGGGAACTTGACGCATCTCCTCATTGATTTCGTAATCTGCGACATGGGTTTGAACCTCATCGGCAGATGTGCGCCAGTCTTGCCATGTTGTTGCGACATCGCCAACTAAGCTTGTAAAGGCATCAAGGGTGCGTTTCCTTGCCTCCGCGCTGAGTTGAGAGTTATCATTCGCCAACTCTTTCAAATCTGACAGAAGTTGAGGATAGATAGTCGCGAAGTTCACTAGGGCAGAGAATAGTGGCTGTTGGGCAACGCTGACGTTGGTACTAGCCGCTGATGTCTCGGCATCTGCATCAGCAGAACTCGGAGTATTGTAATCAACCTTGCTTTCGATTGCATCTTGGGCAACATCCAGATGTTCGTAGACTAAGGTATATTGCCATTGGCGAATATCCTGCAAACGTTCTAAACTATCTGGATCGGCTTCGGCGCGATGCAATACGAGTGATGGCGGGATGGGATAGGTTCGCAGCGGAATGGGAATATCAACATTACCGATGTAATTAGGATGGCTTGGATCGCTTGAATTGGGAGCGATACTATCAATTGGTAGGATGAAACTCAACCACGATGACGCTTGATAGTTGTTAATGCCTTCTACATCTGCAATGTCATACTCTAACTCATTGACGCGGTAGACTAAGTTCAACCGCAAATCCTCAAACTTCTCTGGTGATTTCGTGTTGAAGAAGAAGGTGAGATAAGAGCCTTCCTGACTTAAGGGAATTTTGCCAGATGAGAGCGTAAAGTTCAGGCTGGAAGGGTCAATTTTCTCGTTGGTTTTGGTACTCTTCAGTTCCTCGACAACGGGTTGACCAAACAGACGGGGGGCTTTTTGGTATGTCCAGTTGGGGTTGTTTTTGTCTATATTTGCGATCGCTACATCGACGTTGTATTGAATGATGGTTTCAATGTCGAAGGCTTCAACTAAATTGACAAGTAATTGTTGGCGTAAGGCATCGGCAGCAATATTACGCCGTTCACTAATATCAGTGTTATCGGTTTGTGCCAGAATGTGCGTGACTTGACTCTTAATCGCATCTGCCAACGTTTCTTTGTGCTGGAGAATGGCTTTCACATTGTCCGGTTTCGCCTTCATTGCCGGAATTGCGATCGCGGGATCAAGAAATTCTTCTACTGCCCTTAAGAAATCACGGGCTAATACATTGAGGTCAATTGCTTCAACCCGTTTAGGCTCTTTTTCACCCTTTAAACCTGTACTACTCTCATAGGCATCAAGTTCTACTGTACCGGCTAACAAGGTATTAGAAAGCGGTGCAGGTGAGAAGAAGAAGGGCGTTGATTCGTTGATGTTGTACTCGATTCCGTTTTCCCCAAAATGGACTGCCCAGATAGGCTGAGATACCTGACTGTCGGAGTCCGGGTTAGTTGCATCCTCCGAATGCTTGTGAGGAAGTTCGTTACCAACTGCCAGATGTAAGTTACTGAATGCGGCTTCAAAATCCGTGGCAAACTGGCGTAGCGAGGCGATTTTCTCGTTAGTTCCCGTAACACTAGCGGATAGTGGCGTAGTCTTAGGCGAGAGGAAGGCAGTAATTTTTTGAATTTCCGGTACATCTGCCTGAATTGCCGCGTCTACAAAGTCCTCCCGACGGGTCATGTCAATTTGTACCGTTACTGGGAAGATGAATTGATCAGTAGGATAAAGCAGCGTTCCCTCATCATCTGCTCGATTGAACTGAATTGATACATGGCTAGAGTTGGTTGGTGCCTCATCAGTTTGGATAATCGAGACAGGCGGAACGATTAGCGTTTGTCCAGCAACTAGGAAATTCGGTGTGTTGGCAACGACGGCAGTAACATCCGCAACCGTAACTCGTCGTTCGATTGACTGATCAACTTGGCGTGCCTCTTGTTCGAGTCCGTCTGCAAGCTGAGTTGTCAGCGTGTAGAAGGTTTCGTTGGGACGGGTTGTGACGCTAGCGTTGATAATTGTCGGATTGTTGGGTTCGCGGGTATTGGCAATGGTATAGCTGAGTGAAACGGATACGCCTGCCCGCATGAGTCCGATGATACTTTGGTTCGCGATCGCAATATCAGCAATACTGAAGATGCCCGTTTCCCCAATCGCTTTTCTGTCAGCCAGTAGAGTACTGGTAATCCCCTCTAACGTTGCGTTGTCTGGAATTGTTGTTGTTGAGGGTAAGCCATTGGCAATGGTAACGCGATCAGGAATCACCAACGTTACACCAGAATGAAGTGCAACCGTGGGATTTTTCTCAGCAATATCTGCCAAAGTCAGGTTCAATTCGGGAGCAATTCCCTCTACTTTCTGCTCAATCAACCGTAGGCTGTCACCATCCACAGTGGTGTAATTCAACTCTCCCAAAACTAACGCTGTACCCACAGCAAATAAATTGGGCACATCTGCATTCGCTGCTGCTAATGCTTTGACGGTAACGTGATAGGCATTACTAACCGTTTCCAGAGTGTTGCCCGATTGAACCGTATGGATTTGCGGTTCCAATTCTTCCAGCGTGGATAAGTATAGATACGCTGCCTCTACAAAATCAGTGACTTGTTTCTTCTGAACTGAGGTGAAGGTATGGCTGGCATTCGGTAGCACCGACGTATGCACGGTAAATGCTACATCGGGCTGATGGATTTGGTAGTAAACCTGCTCATAGGTGGCACGGGCAGTGCTGGCTTTTTGTTGAGCTTCGGTAAAGGGGCGTCCTGGAATGGGAATATAAGGGGTTTGGTCGAAGACGAGTTCAATAATCAGCTCAACTTGGCGAGAATTGCCCTGAATCGGCTTAAACCTGTAACTTTCTGCCACAGATGACCACTGATTAATGCCCAACAGTCTATCGAAGTAGCGGATGTTTGGGGATAGCTGCTTGCCGCCGTTGGTTGTGAGGCGGTTGCCGTACACGTCTTGCCAGTGGAATTCCAGCGTCAGTTGAGCATTGGCATCAATTCCAGCATACGGGTCTAGTTGAGCGGAAGGAAGCGATCGCAATCGTGCAGGCAACGACGATGCATCTGGGGTATTGCGATGTTTGGCTAAGCCGTAAATGGGAATGACGCGATCGTAACTCCACAAATTATCATCTTCTGCTGGCCCCACGGGCAAGCCTTCGTTACTGGCGCTAAAGTCTTCTGTGTCTAATAACCGATAGCCCAACATTTGATACAAGCTTTGGAGTTCGTCCTCCCCACTCGCATTGTCGCTCTGTACAATTGCAACTGAACGAGTCAGCTTGAAGCCAATATTTCCAGGTGGTACGCTCAACGCTTTCACTGTGTCGGTACTTTCGGTATACAACACCCCATTCTCAAGATTCAAATCTTCGCTAAGTACGACACAATTCTGGAAGTGATAAGCAGGTAGAGGCGTTGTTCTCGTTGCTGGCGCTTTTAGCTCAACCAGCAGTACCAACGATGCACTCAAACCATCCGTAAAAATATCATCCGGGAAGCCTTTGCTCGCGGGTTGTCCATCAACGACTGTATTAACCGCATAGCGTAGATAGTAGCCGCCAGAGTTAACCGTGCTGCCTTCCCAGAGCAATTGGATAAAGGTTTTACCTTCATTCAACGTGGTGCTGTAGAGTTTTTCACTTTCATCAGGGCTAGCACTACTAACGTTAAATGCTCTAACTCCCATTGCCTGAGTCGAACTGGTGCTGTCAGTCGAAAGATTAGTCTTCAGTAACAAACTCTCGACGGGGATTTGGTTGGTGAGTCCGGGTACGCGATTGCCATCAACATCTTTACCCCCTGCACTGTAGAGCAAGTAGAGTTTCGGCGTAATTCCTGCATTACGAGTTTCTGCATCGTGAAGATGTTGCCACAAGTCTTCGAGCAAATCTTTACCCGCTTCATCCGTACCCACCATTAGATACGTCTTATCCAGCAGCGCAGTCCCATCGAGGCTAGGTACACGGCGCACGGTAACGTTAACTTTAGTTGCCCAAGTGTAATTGGTTAAGTCACGGATATTCTCAGGCTTTAACTCTCGGCTACCTTCGGGGGGAGTACCGTACTTCAGCGTTAAACTGACACCAGTATCTACCTGATTTGCTCGTCTGGCTGGCAGATACTTGGTTTCCTGATAGTCCCGCAAGTCTTGCGGCAGATCCAGAATAAAGGATGACAACGGTGTAGCTTGCCCTTGCTCTAATCTCGCCCAGTCCGTTTTCTGCTGAATATTAAAGCGACGAGGTACGTCTTCGTAGAGTGGCAGGAACGCTGGATTGAGGGGCAGAAGTTCTGGGACGCGTGACGACGCTACTGCATTCAGTTCGCTAATCAACCTTACTAGGGCAGATGTCAGGAAATATTGCAGCGTCGGTGAATTTTGCTTCGTTGTCTCGTCGTTAACGTAATCCTCAAACGTAATCCAGTTCAGATTACTAGCAGATTTGCTCAGTGTGATGGCAAAATCTGTTCCCACATTGGCAGCGAGGTTAAATTGCTGTCCGGTTGCTCGGTACAGAGGAATTGTGGGACGATTGGGACTAGGCTGGTCGCCAGTCCAGTCAGGCAAGCGCAGTCCATGCAGCAGGAAACGCGATGCCATGCCTGCGATGTGATTGAACTGTCCGCCCCTGTTCAATGCTTGCAGCAGTTCAGCGAGAGAAATGGTCGTGCGATCGCTATTTTCTGTATACTCAATAGCGCTTTGAATTGCCGATCGCACCAGTAAACCAAAGTAATCGACAAAGATAAAGGTTGCCACTGAGAAAGAATCATCAGAACTCATTGAGCCATTTTGAGACGTACTATTTCGCTCAACGGTGCTGCCGTGACTGCCTTTAAGCTGTTGGAAGTATTCGGTAAAATATTGGCGATCGCTTGCATCTAGACGGAACGCCTCACCATCAAACGCAATTACACTTCCAGACCCTACCTGCATCCGCAGTTGTGGGAACATGGGGAAGATCGTACCGCTAAGATCGCTCGTGCGATCGGTGATATTAAAGGTGAAGTTGCGCTGCAAGAATGCCAGCAGTTGGTCAAACGTGAAGGCAGCTTCTTGATCCTGTTCGCCCTGGATAATCATTTCATATAGGGCTTCCAAATCCGAGAGCGAAATTTGCTGATAGTTGTCAGGCGTGACAACTCTGTTTGCCGCAGTACTCGCCGTTCCTGCTTGGACGTAGTAAGCATCAATCGCCCAGGTTAGTAATACCTGCATCAGGCGATCGAAATCCGTATTCGTTGTAGCGGCATCTCCAGCAAAACTATCAGCACCAACTGCATCAAATGCGATCGAGTTTTGGACGAACAGCAGCGCTACTCCCTCAATCCCGCTAGCACTGCGGGTAACAGTCGGTTGGAAATAGAGGTTAATTGCGCTGGTTGACAACCCTGGAATCTCAACCCCAATCGCTTGCCAACTCAACGGAGTGGGGGTAGAGGATACTGAAAATGCAATTTCAGCCAACTGTGCTTCTAAGGATGCTGTTGCAGAAACACTATCCGCCTCATCTGCTGCCAACTCCTCAACTTCTTCGGCAAACACATCCACCGTCGTCAAAGGTTGCGAGTCGGGTGGGGTTGCCATCCGCATAGCACTCACCGGAGTATCAGAGGCATCAAATTCAGGTATTTCCTCAACAGGCGCATCAAACCTAGCTGGTGCGAATGGTTCGCTAGGCGATGCCGCCATAAACTTCGCTGTCCCTGTACCCGTTACAGGCTTCCGCTTGCTCTGGTCAGGATCTAAAATCCAAGGTGTACGTTTAGCAGATCCCAGCGTAAATTTCTGCGTCAGGGTCAACTTGAACGAGAAGTGAATTCTAACAAAGACAATCTTGATCGATGCCTTCACTGAAACTTGTGCGGTTAGAGTCAGGAAAATCGGTTGATACGCCTCAATGACAAAGACAACAGCGACACGGACAATGACTTCAACTTCAACTTGAATAACTTCAAAGTCAACAACGCCCCACAGCCGTCCGACGATCGCAACTCCTCCTTGAATCCGATAATACTGCTCACTCGGCAGTGCTGGATCAGTCGGGTTAAACCAAGCAATCACGCCCTCTAAAATGCCCTGCACAGTAATACTCAATTCTGCCCGCAGGACACCCTTATTAAACGTCTTGCCCAAGCCAATCTTCAGCCCCAACCCAAACTCAATCACTGGGTTAAAGACACCATTGGTGATAATCGGGACGCTAGTTGCAGTTTCAGCACTCAATTTGTTGAAATAGAAGCCTCCAGCACCTGTAAAGGGAAAGACTTCCACACCAAAGGAACGGGCGAAATTGAAATTCCAGGGGAAACCAAAGTCAATTTTAAAGTCGCCGTTGGTGTAAATATCGAGGACAACGATTGGCAATGTAATCGACACCGCACCGAATTCCAACTGGCGCATGGCATCCGGCAGCACCAATTCAATGTGATAGACGCCAACCGTATCGCTGACACGACGATAGAGAATTTCAAATATCAACCCAGCGAAAATTTTGGCTTTTGCGCCTGCTAGCCCAATTCGCACACCATACAGCAACGGATCATTGAAAATAATGCTCATATCGAGCGTTTCAATAACCGTAAATTGTGCCCCAATTAGCCAACTACTGTTTGCGTTAAATTGCAGTCCCCGTTCCCCAGCAATGTCCAAGGGATTTTTGTTTCTATCAGCTCGTTCTAGGGGAATTAATGAACCCTTCAGCTCATTGATAACCTGGGTAATATTCTGCATTTGAGCGACGACTTCAGGCGCAAATGAAACGCGCTGCCCAACCCCCAGGTATTGCAAATCGAATATCGTGCTGCCTTCTCCGGGAACGTCAGGCGGCGACTCGTTGATTGCATCCCAGGCTAATGTATCACTCTTACCCAGGAAACTGCCTACGATGACAATATCAACGCTTCTGGTGCCATCTGCTCGTGGATATACTAACCCGATTGAACTAATTTTTATAAAGATTAAATCGATTGGAGATTTGGGTTTGTAACTAGCTTTAACTGTTTTTCGAGTAAGATTAATCTCAACCTCAATTCCCGATAATGTCAGCTTATTCAGTTCATCCCAAGGCGGGTCAAGCTCAAAGTCATCAACACCTGGATCAACTAGGTTGACCATGAACGTAATTAGCTTACCAAACGACAGCGCTTCAGCGTCTCCGCTTGTATCATTGGTATTAAAGGTGATAATGGTGTCGCCACCACTTCCAGATTTGTAAGTGGCATTAAGCGTAAAATTACCAAGTTTTAATTGAAATATAAGTTCTTTATCGTTTCTTGAAACGGTCTGACCAAACTTATAAATAACAGATAGTTTGAGATTTTCAAAAATAGGAATGGCGGCACTGACTGAGCCTGCGATCGCACCTGCAACAGGCTTGCCATCCTCTTTGTGAATATCAACGGCGGCTTGGATGATTAATGGATCTCCAGCAGCGAGTTGAATTCCCGTATTCCAATCCAATGCTCCTCGGAATGCATAACTCGATTTCGATCCTTGAATGACTTCACACTCAAGAACTGAAATGTCGAGTGTATCTAGACCAAATGCATCTGGCGTTTCACCAATAATCTCAGAAACTAACCCTGATAGGCTAATCGGTTCCTTAAGCTGACCTTTTAATACCCATAAATTTGTAGGTAGCTGACCACCAATACGGCTAACCCGCTTATCAAGGGTGACGATAAATGGTTTGTCAAACAGGATTAAATTGCCCTTAAAAGCCAGGACGGAATCACTCGGCTTGGAGTCAATTAATAGAGACAGTTCAGCAATGCCAATAGTCGTTCTATTACCTGAAAAGTCTAGTTCAATCGACCAGGCATTCTCGATTTTCGCCTCAAACTTGTAAATCTCGTACTTTGGACTCAGCTTCAGTTCCAATTTTGCAATTGTCAACCGATTCATAGAATCGGGTGTTGGCAATCCAGGAATGAGTTGTGTTAGGAGTCCAACAACTGGGAGCTTTTGCCCCTCGACCATTTTACCGACGAACACAGGAATACCACCTTCCTGTTTTTGTTCCAAGACAAGCTGTACGGCTCGTCCTGAAACGTCCAGTTCTGTCACAATTGCAAAACTGACTTCCGGTTCTTTTAGCTGTTGATTCATTGCTCGGTTTGGTAGTAGCTGATCGAGGGTATTTTTCCCTGGAGGAAGAAAGGAAAAAGGCAAAAGTAAATGTCAAATAGTTGATACTTACTTTTACCTGTTTATAGCTGTCGCCATAAAGGTTAGGTTAGATTTAACGGCTGAAATAAATGATCACGTACTAGTCATGAATCTTCTGCCTTCTACCCTCCGCCTTCTGCCTTATGCCATAATTTTCCTTACAATATGAATGAGCCTTCGTTGCTAATTCTGAAGTAAAGCCCTTTCAGTTTCAGGTCAATGCTGTCTATTAGTTTTCCTGTATCACCCGGCCATACTGCTGACAAACCGACGGTATAATATTTGTTTTTGTCAGTTGTTTCGGTGCCAGGTATCTTGAGGTGAAATTCTTCGATCGCTAGCTCTGCACTGGTTAAGATATCGACGCCCTTCTTAATTGGCTCAATATCAGGCAATACCTCTGGCTTAAAATCACCATCATCCTCAAGGAACGATGAAGAGTCAACGCCAAATGTTTCAAAAATGGTCTTGAGTCTCGATCCAACTTTGCCAATATTGACTCGTTCTCCATCTTTTAAACCACATTCAATTCCTTTGGTCTTAATATCGTCGATCGCCGTTGTGGGTTCCAAGGGAATCTCAGTACCATCAAGCTCGAAAACGATACCGAAATAGACATCAGTTTCGGGAGTCGCCGCTGCTGCAACATTTGAATTTGGAGTATTAGCTAGTGAATCAGCCATTGTTTTATTTCCTGTTTAGTTCTCGTGTAAGAGTTGAGCAATGTTTATCCCCTCAATCTTCCCCTTGCTAAGGAGAACGCTAATTTTTTGTCCTTATTTCTCTTTGATAAGGGGGGTTAGGGGAGTGGTGCAAGCTTTGAGTCTCACTTTTAAGTTTGATTGAACGTTAAAAGGGACGAAGGTTAAATCATCTGTAGCTATATCGGAGGTGCCCTGACAATTCCTTCTGAATACTTATCTTTCATCACAATTATATTAGAGAAATTTCTCTATAAAGTAGTGGGTATTTTTAATGAATACTTTTTGTTTAAGGGATCTAATATCATTTTAATTTTTAGATTTCAAAAGCCTTGCTTGTTGCCGATAGCTTGAGAATTTTAAATGTGTCAAATTTAAATTCAAATGGTATAAGAATCCTGTTTTTTGGGCTTCTAGTAGATGAATTGTGTTCGGTGAATAACCATTTACATTATTAGTTCTACAAGACGTTAATAGAGTATTCCGGAAACGTGTGAGATGTTTTGTTGGTGTTCGCGAATCGTTAGATAGTTGCTCTCATAGTCGAAAAGAGGACTGAATATTATTCTGAATGGACAGTTTATTTCGGTGGCAAGGCGGGCTGTTTTTGCGGTTTTGCTTTCTCTTTGGCATAGGCCGCATACCACCCTAGCGTGTTGCTCTCAGCCGTGCCCTCTGGGTCACCAAAGATAATGATTTCACTTTTTCCAGTGGGTGGAATGGAGAGAGTTAGGAGTTTGAGCATGATGTTTTTCAACTTCAACAAGTAGCTGGTTTTGCCCTTATTCGTGCCGACAACAAACTCAATACTCTCGAAGACAATCTTGATTACGCCTTGAATCGAGAATTCTTTTTTATTGCCCGATGAACCGAACAAACGCAAGCCAACAAATACTCCACTGCCAGCACTAGCACCACTAGTTTCGTCAACGTTTTGATGAGGACTCCAGGCCGCAATGATACTAACCACAATTCCCGCTTTTCCTGCTAGCGCTCCTACTGTACCTAGTTCTAAATCAAATGTGAGTCCGTACCACGTTGTCCCTAAACTGCTGCTGCCTAGTGGTGATTTCACAGGCATATAGCCGAAGTCGCTTGGCTTTTTATCATTTGAAGAATAGGTGAGTCCGGTTAATTTGAGCGGGAATTTAGCGTACAAGCTATTTTCCCGGACTTTGCTTTGCTTGGTGTCAAACTGCAAGTTTCCTGGCTCGAACGTAAACGTGCGTTCCTTGGGTTTATCCAATTGGAATTTCAGGGTTACGACCAAATTGGAGAAACTGAGGAATTTATCGTTAGGTTCAGTAGTTGGAGTGGATGAGGGTTGTGCGCCAAAGGAAAGAATGTCGAATTTGGGCAGGTATTCAAAGTTCAACCGTCCCCAAAAGCTAAAGCGTCCGGTAATCGTAGCATTCGGAGCAACCTCTACTGGATCGGTAGAAAATTGTGCTTTGATAATTTCTACTTCATTTAGGACAGTACTATCTGGTAAAGCAAAGTGATTTTCACCACTAAAGCTAAATGCATACGTAGTTTGACCATCATGATTTTCGGCAGTGCCTTTCAGGAGAACAATGTTGCGTCCGGTGGTAGTATTGAGCAGTTGTGTACGCTCGTCAAATAACCGATCTAAGGTGACGCTAATCTCACTGGAAAAGGCTTTGATTTGAGAATTTTGGAATAAAACGCGCAGGCTGTTGACCTGGAAGTTGTAACCGGAATCGGTAGGTAATGGGACTGAATCATCTCGGTAGTCAATCAAGCCAAACAAAGACGACTGTCCTGCGACTAACTCTGTTCCTTGAGTTGTAATGGGTGTGGTTTGGATACCAACATACTGAGCATAAAATTTACTTGCATCAATACCAGCAGCAAGCGCCAGTAATTCTTTGGGGAGATTGCTGGGTGGCACGGGGACATTCAGGGCAATAATTCCAGACCAGCGATCGCTAGTGGCAATATGAGCTAAAGTCCCATAATTTTCCCGATCATTTTGCGTTGCGCCTTCCCCAGATTTAGCGATCGCATCGTTAAACAGTTTAACCAACTGGTTGCGCGTCGTTTCGCGATCGTTTGTAAATATATCTGGTTGTGACCAAGCCTGAGGCAGATCCAACAAGTCCAGCAGTGGCTTATTGTAGAACTTGAAAATGAGAACCGTGTCGTCCCGCCACTCTTCCGGCTTCAGGTTAAACGTCCACCCCTGAATCGTCAGTTGGTTGTCCTGGAAATACTCGTTTAGGGTTGAGGGTTTGGAAATGACCAAAAACAATTGGTTGGATTGTAGCGAGGAACGCAGAGGCGCTTGTCGTTCGATATTTTGCAATTGCAAGTTCTTGCCTGCCGTATCTTTCGCTAACAGTAGCGCTTTCCAAATTTCATAATCCTCGGAGAAGGTGGCTAATAACCCTTGAGGTGTTGTTCCGGTGATACTGCGTTCCTCGGCGGCTGCTAATGCCATAGTCCTCAAGGAACGTACTTTTGGAGGACGATTGCGATTGTGGGCGACGGCTAGTGACTGAGTGGGTTCTACACTAGCGCTAATTTCATTAATAAGCGATCGCCGAATCGGACTCAACCGTTGAATTTCCAGTTGCCGATAATCCGTTAGTGAACTCCCATTCTCCTGCACGCCCGCATAGGGAAGTAACGGAAACGCTTGGGGTAT
>DATNQL010000348.1:0-1878 GCA_036704025.1 Stenomitos sp. | reverse complement strand
ATCCCCTCGAATGAGATTACCTGGACGGCTGAGTTAGAGGCTCTCTATGGGCTGGCTCCAGGGAGCTTTAACGGTCGATATGATGATTGGATTCAAACCCTGCATCCCGATGATCGCAGGAACACCGAACAGGAACTTTGGCAAGCGGTTAGGGTGGGGCAGGGATTGGATACCGAGTTTCGCATCATCTGGCCGAATGGAGAAATTCGCTGGATTGCCGTTAAGAGCAGCCTCTTTCACGACATTACAGGCCAACCCATGCGGATGATTGGTATCCACATGGATATTACCGAAAAAAAACAGCTCGAAGCACAATTTTTGCGAGCGCAACGATTAGAAAGTCTCGGAACCCTTGCCAGTGGAATTGCTCATGACCTCAACAATATTCTGAGTCCCATTTTAATGGGCGCTCAATTGTTACCACTTAAGTTTCCCGATGTCAACGAGCAAACCCGGCAAATGCTCAAAACCATAGAAACCAGTGCCCAAAGGGGAGCAGGACTCGTCAAACAAATTCTCTCCTTTGCGCGGGGTGTAGAAGGAAAGCGGGTGAGCCTGCAAATGAATCACTTGCTATTAGAAATCAGGAAAATCATTCAACAAACTCTGCCGAAATCCATCGACATTCATACCGATATTTCTCCGGATTTATGGATGATATTAGGTGATGTGACCCAAATGCATCAGGTGTTTATGAATCTCTGTGTGAATGCCCGTGATGCGATGCCGGAGGGTGGTGTTTTGCAGATTAGTGCTGAGAATTTACTGATTGACGAACAATATGCCAGGATGCATTTGGATGCGAATGTTGGCCCCTACGTTGTTGTGACTGTTACGGATACGGGAACGGGCATTCCAGCCCATATTCTGCACCGGATTTTTGACCCATTTTTTACTACCAAAGATGTTGGCAAAGGGACCGGATTAGGACTCTCTGCTGTATTGGGTATTGTGAAGAGTCATGGGGGATTTGTGGATGTACAAAGTGAAGTAAACAAAGGCAGCACATTTAAGGTCTATCTGCCTGCCAATCCATCCACTTCACTGCCAACAAATGAGCATTTAGAGTTGCTCTTAGGTCAGCAAGAATTGATTTTAGTAGTTGATGATGAAGCGGCGATTCGTGAAAGTACTAAAACAACGCTAGAAACCTATAATTATCGAGTGCTAACGGCTAGTAATGGGATGGAGGCTGTCTCGGTTTTGGCGGAGTACAAAGATAAAATTCAAGGCGTTTTAATCGATATGATGATGCCCTCAGTGGATGGTTTAGCGATCATTCCCCTACTCCGCCAATTCAATCCGGGTGTTTATGTGATCATCATGAGTGGACTCAACTCGACAGAAGCCGTACTTCAAGCTGAACGTGTTGGTTGTCAGGGTTTCTTGCCTAAGCCGTTTACAACGAGGGAACTGTTGCAAATTTTGCACAAAGATCGCTGTACATCTTCCTAATATGTGGAGGGTTTGTAGTGAGGAGTAAAGTCCTCTGATGAGGGTAGCTCAAGCGCCTAAGCTGCGGCGCATCTAAATTGCATATAAAAATTTTTGAAAGGGGTGTGGGGTGTAGGGTGTGGGGTGTGAAGGTATACAAATTAAATGCGTAACAGCCTACTACCAACAGAGCGATCGCCTCCTCCACCCTCAACCACTAATATCATGTCCGGTTAAACACCCATCGTTAGGATTGACGCGGGGACACGGGGACACGGGGACGCGGAGAGTTTTTATTATGGGTAATTAGACGGACATGATATAACGTGCGATCGCCCTAGCACACCTGAATACCTGTCGGAAAACACTCAAAATAGCCAAGCAGATTTTCCAGCCGGAGCGATCGCAACTTTTGTGTGAGGAGGAGAAGATTGAGGAACTCTA
>DATNQL010000347.1:0-4325 GCA_036704025.1 Stenomitos sp. | reverse complement strand
GTATACGATTGTGACCAAATTGACCGTTGCTTCAAAGCAACTCAGGTTGGGATAACCGCTGTTCTTTGAGCCGCAGGTTCAAGACCAGAATGTCTTTACAGTCGGTCGTTTGTCTTCTCTGCCTTCAGGTTAAGGCAAAGTCAAATACCAGTACTGTAAGAGAATCTGCCAGGTTCTTTGACTGACAGCTTCTGACTTATATGTACTTGCATATTCGCTGCGTAGGGATACTGAGGCGTTTACGGCTTAAGTCCCGGCGAACCAAGGTGACGCGGTTAGCCAGTACTGATCCCTAAAAACGGTTCACACAATCTGGTTCTTAAGTCTTACAGGGCTACCAGACGATATCAATTCCCCGTCCAAGGGAATTCGCGTCTGAAAGTCAGGCTGACAAAGTTTGTAGGATAGAACGAATTCACAAGAATATCGTTAAATCCTTCCCTGCTGTGATGTCTAAATTAAGGAGAAACCCGCCGTGTCTGTCGGTATCCTCGGCACTAAACTCGGCATGACCCAAATTTTCGATGAGGAAGGAAAAGCAATTCCTGTCACCGTCGTCCAAGCAGGTCCATGCACCGTAACACAAATAAAAACGAAACAGACGGATGGCTACACCTCCGTTCAAATTGGTTATGACGAAGTCAAACCGAAGGCACTCAACAAGCCAGAATTGGGACATTTAGCCAAATCAAGCGCCCCACCGTTACGCCATCTGCGTGAGTACCGCTTGGATGACACCGCATCATTTGAGCTGGGTCAAGCCCTAAAGGCTGATATTTTTACCCCTGGTCAAATTGTTGATGTCGCCGGAACCAGTATTGGTCGCGGCTTCGCGGGTTATCAAAAGCGCCACAACTTCAAGCGAGGACCGATGGCACATGGTTCTAAAAACCATCGATTACCCGGTTCAACTGGAGCTGGGACAACACCTGGTCGCACATTTCCCGGAAAGAGGATGGCGGGTCGCCTCGGAGGCACAAGAGTGACCATCCGTAAGCTTCAGGTCGTTCGTGTAGATACAGAACGCAATCTGCTGCTGATTAAAGGGGCTGTTCCCGGTAAGCCAGGGGCACTTTTGAGCATTGCACCGACAAACAAAGTCGGTCGATAGTCATGGTTCTGGTTCATCGGTCATGGCAATGAATTATGAGAAATGAGCCACGAACAATAAGGATAAATGACTAAGGACTAAGGGCTAAAGATTATGGTTGATTGTTTAGTGCGAGACTGGCAAGGAGAAAACGTCGGACAGGCGACTTTAGACTTGCGGGTTGCTAAAGAAGAAAGTGCGGCTCACATCGTTCACCGGGCACTGGTGATGCAGATGACCAATGGTCGTCAAGGAACCGCTTCCACTAAAACTCGTGCTGAAGTTAGGGGGGGAGGACGCAAACCCTGGCGACAAAAAGGAACAGGTCGAGCGCGTGCTGGCTCAAACCGTTCTCCTCTGTGGCGTGGAGGGGGTGTGACCTTTGGGCCTAAACCCAGAGATTACAACATTAAAATGAACCGCAAAGAGCGCCGATTGGCTTTAAGGACGGCGTTTCAGAGTCGAACCGAAGACTTGATTGTGGTGCAGGACTTTGCTGACCAATTACCCCGACCGAAGACGAAAGAATTGCTAGGAGCATTCGTTCGCTGGGGAATTGAGCCAGATGCCAAGGTTCTCCTGATCGTGCCGGAAATAGAAGAAATGGTCTATTTGTCAGCACGCAACATCCCTACCGTTAAATTAATTGGCGCGAGCAGCTTGAATGTCTATGACCTGCTCAATGCTGACAAAATCGTGACGACCGACACAGCTCTTGCCAAACTTCAGGAGGTTTACAGTGACTGAGTATGACCCCCGTTACCTTGCCGATTTGGTGCGGCGTCCCATTGTGACAGAGAAGGCAACTCTGCTATTAGAGCAGAACAAGTATGTCTTTGAAGTGATTCCCAAGGCCACCAAACCACAAATTAAAGCCGCGATTGAAAGCCTGTTTGAGGTCAAGGTAACCAGTGTAAATACCTTAAATCCGCCCCGGAAAAAGCGTCGAGTTGGCAAATTTATCGGTTACAAGGCTCAGTACAAACGGGCGATTGTCACCTTAGCCGAAGGAGATTCGATTACCTTGTTCCCCGAAGTATAGGACTGAACACTGAGGATGGGGAAAGTTGTAAGGATGAATTCATTCCATCTACCTCTAGTTCCAATCCTAGGTTTCTAGAGTCCCCAATCCCTAATTAGAGAGTAAATAAAGGATATTTGTTATGGGCATCCGTTCTTATCGGCCCTACACTCCCGGTACTCGTCAAGGTACGGTCTCCGATTTTGCCGAGATTACGCGGAGTGAGCCAGAAAAATCACTAGTTGAGTTCAAGCATCGCGCCAAGGGTCGCAACAATCGCGGTGTCATTACCAGTCGCCGTCGTGGGGGTGGGCACAAACAGCTTTATCGCATCATTGACTTCCGCCGCGATAAGCGCAATATCCCAGCTAAAGTAGCTGCCATTGAGTACGACCCTAACCGTAATGCTCGAATTGCACTGCTTTACTATCAAGATGGGGAAAAACGATATATTCTCCATCCCGATAAGTTAGCGGTCGGAACAACCGTAATGTCAGGGCCTGAAGCTCCGATTGAGATTGGCAATGCCCTGCCCCTGAAAAATATTCCCCTAGGTACGAACGTTCATAATGTTGAGCTGATTCCAGGCCGGGGTGGTCAGATTGTGCGTGCCGCCGGCGCAACCGCTCAAGTTGTGGCCAAAGAAGGTGACTATGTCACGCTGAAACTTCCTTCGACAGAAGTCCGAATGATTCGTCGGGATTGCTACGCGACGATTGGACAAGTCGGAAACCTAGAACACAGAAACCTGAGTTTGGGCAAAGCCGGCCGCAACCGACACAGAGGACGTCGTCCCGAGGTGAGAGGAAGTGTCATGAACCCGGTGGATCATCCACATGGCGGCGGCGAGGGAAGAGCACCGATTGGTCGCTCAGGTCCAGTCACCCCTTGGGGTAAACCCGCTTTGGGCGCTAAAACCCGTAAAAAGAAAAAGCAAAGCACTTCTTTAATTGTCCGGCGTCGGCGGAAAACCTCGAAGCGAGGACGTGGCGGTCGGCAGTCTTAGCCCGTTGGAGGTTAGAAGGTTGCAGGGAGAGCCAGTAATACGATTACAGATTACAACTTTCAACCTTCTGCTTTTAACCTTCAATTGTTAACTTTGCAATCTTCAACCTTTGAACCTTCAACATTGAATTATGGGTCGTTCTTTAAAAAAAGGTCCTTTTGTCGCGGATAGTCTTCTCCGGAAGATTGAAACTCTAAACTCTAGAGGAGAAAAACAGGTTATTAAAACCTGGTCACGAGCTTCCACCGTTTTGCCCCAAATGGTAGGCCATACGATCGCGGTTCACAATGGGCGGACTCATGTCCCAATTTTTATCAATGAACAAATGGTGGGGCATAAACTGGGCGAATTTGCGCCAACTCGAACATTTCGGGGGCACTCCAAGAGTGACCGGAAGGCGGGACGCTAGAACGATTTCGTTCCTCAAATTTTTAGAGTAAAGACAACTATGGCGATAGATACTACAGCAGAAACTAAAGCGATCGCACGCTACATCCGCATGTCTCCCTCTAAGGTTAGGCGAGTACTCGATCAAATTCGGGGTCGCTCGTACCGGGAAGCCCTGATTATTCTGGAGTTTATGCCTTACCGGGCTTGTGAACCCATTTTAAAAGTCCTGCGCTCCGCCGTCGCCAATGCTGAACATAATGCGGGTTTAGACCCAGCTAATCTAGTCATCACTCAAGCGTTTGCTGACATGGGTCCGAGCTTAAAGCGTTTCCGCCCCAGAGCTCAAGGTCGTGCTTATCAGATTCGCAAGCCAACTTGCCATATTACCGTGGCCGTTTCTCCAGATGTTAAGGGCGAATAGGGCGAGCCTTCTTGGAACGGGAGATAACACCAGTTGTTAGGGTTAAGTTTTTAGGGACTCCATTAAAGATTTTCTAAAAATCAACCACAAACAACTCATATTTTTTAGAAAAAAGGCAGGAGTCGTGGGACAGAAAATTCATCCAATTGGGTTTCGACTAGGTATTACGCAAGAGCATCGCTCTCGCTGGTTTGCCGACACCAAACGCTACCCCGAAATCCTCCAAGAAGACCATAAAATTCGGCAGTTTGTTGAACAAAAACTGAATAACGCTGGAATTGCTAACATTCGGATCGAACGTAAAGCCGATCAGGTAGATTTAGAAATCCACACCGCACGACCGGGCGTCGTTGTCGGTCGCGGGGGAGCTGGAATTGAGAATTTACGAGTCGGTCTT
>DATNQL010000346.1:0-9110 GCA_036704025.1 Stenomitos sp. | reverse complement strand
CCCGTGCTTTTCCAACATCAACCGTCCGAACCGTTTCGGGTTAATTTCTGGAGGCAGAATCACTGGGATGACGTTGGTTTCACCAATAGCCGCAAAACCTTGCTCTAGTAAGCGCGATCGCAAATAATGGGTATTCTCCTGCAAATTTTTCACCCGTTCCGGATGCTGACGAACCTGGCGAATGCTCTCTAACGCCGCCGCCGCGAGGGGGGGTGACAAAGAAATCGTCCCAATGGAAGTGGGAGAAACATTCAACAAGGGAATTAGTTCCGCCACATGGCTACTGATGGCTGCACCCGCAGAAGCCGCGAACTTGGAGAATGTACTCATAATCAAAGGTACAATGCCCCGCTCGATCGCGTTTTGTGGCAAAATCCCAAAATGTTCGTAAATCCCTCGACCGGTGGCACCAATCGCACCACTGGCATGAGCCTCATCCATCACCAACACACTGCCGTCGTAATGTTGCATCACATCCAGCATGTCGGGTAAGGGAGCAATATCGCCATCCATCGAGAACACGGCATCGGAAATTACCATAATCCTCTCGTCAGGACGGGCATAGCGGCGCAGCTTGCGAGCTAAATCCTCCACATCACAGTGACGATACGCTCGGACACGGACACGGGGACTATTACCGAACAGTTTTCCGGAACGGGTACCTGCATTAGCCACCGCTGAAACAATACAGCCATGATTGAGAACATCTGTGAGAATCAGCGTCTCACGCGTATTCTGAAATCCGGGCACAGGAATCGCTAAGTGACAAAAGGCATCCATCAAAGCCTGCATTGCCATCCACGCATTGATGAACAACTGAGTGTGAGGCAAATGCTTAAACTCAGAAATTTCCTGTTCCAATTGTCGATGTAAATCGATGCGACCGCTCAAGACCGAACAGGAACTATTAGACGTTCCATACTGAAGAATGGCGTCAATGGCAGCTTGCTTCACGGCGTCTTCCTGAACCAACCCTAATACATCATTGGTACAGAACGTCAATACTGTTCGACGTTTTCCTGTCGCTGCCTCTTCAATTTCGACTAAATTACCCCGCTTATGATGACAGATATATTCATCCGGATCTAAATCACTCTCGTACCAACGCTGAACGTACTCTTTGACAACTTGCACAACTTGCTCCTCTCACCCTTTCCCTAGGTAGCCTATTAGCCTATCGCCTCTAGCTAAAGAATTGCTTTATTTTTAGATAAGATAGCGGCTATCCAGTTTGATTACTATGCCTAACGAGAGTTGATCTGAAAATATCAGCCCATCTATGAAGCCAACTTCTTAAGAAAGTTGGGTACTGAGGCGGTATCAGCGTCCTGTTGAGTAAGGATCTCAACAGCCAATCCACAGTCGCCGTTAAAGGTGCCTTCATCCTACAAGTGAATTATTTGGAGTTGACTCAGTCTGGCTGGGAACATTAACTGACGATAACGTCCCAGACGCCAAAGATTGCTGATTGTTTCGTCGCTGACTCGATTTTTGCATAAATTGTTCATATTGCCGGATAATCAGCCGCTCAAGAGCTATAATAGCTGGGTTAATTTCGACATAGCGCCGCTCTGGATTAGCCAAGTAGGTTTGCTGTTCACTCTCCATCATCTCGATATCTTGGGAGAGAAACCTCATAAATACAAAATCTCTCAAAACTTTTTGCACAATCGGTTCGAGGCGATTCAACAGCCATTGGGGCAAACGAACTTTTAAGAAAAACAAGGCAAACGAGCGACTTTCCCTCAACCCGATGGGGAGTCGCATCAGATAAACGGAGGAAACCCCCTCCAGACTCGTTGCGTAATGGGGATAGTTGTAGTTGATCGAGATTCTACGGGTCGTCACCTGGTCAGCCTTGTCGCTCAACCCCAAAAACTTCGCCATCCGACCTTGATAGGATACGTCATATTCAGCACAGACCGAAGCGTCTGTTTCCCGCAAACTCTTGAGTACCGGATTGAACCACCCCTGAAGATTTTGGTGCAAGAACCCATGAAAAACATCCATCGCGTTTTCATTACAGATGGAAAAATGGGCTTGCATGTGAGCCGCGAGGGGTATCATCAAGTAGTCCGGATGGTCATACTCTGGCACATGGGGCAGCGCTTGATCGGCGGCGAGGGTCGGATCGCCCGGAAAAAGCCAAATCAGATGATATTTTTCCTGGACTGGGTAACGACGGGCTTGAGCGCGGGGCAGTTTTTGTCCTTCTGGGAGGTAAGGAATGCCCACACATTCACCGTTGCCGTTAAACTCCCAACCATGATAAGCACAGGTTAGATGACACCCTTGGACTTTACCCTTGTGTAGGGCAATGCCTTTGTGAGGGCAGGCATCCTCTAAGGCATGAATTTGACCGGTTTCATCCCGATAAACCGCGATCGCTTGTTGCCAAATCACGACAGGCATGACCTCCCCTACCTTGAGCTGGTTTGCCCAACCCACCGGATACCAGTAATTTGGGTTAATGCCTACTTCCCGGACAGCATTTTGAACTGTCTGGCTTTTTAGGGTCGTCGCCAGTTCCATCAATCATGCCTCTTGTGTTTATCTGACAATATTTAGCTTCCGACGCTCCTGAAAGTCAACCAATTATTCGTATGCGAATCAAAAAAGCTGTAACAACCGTCTCTACAGATTGAAACAATCTGCATTATTGTTACAGGTTGTTACGAAAACGTCGAGAGGCAGATCACATGTTGCGCGATCGCAGGCTATTAATACTCTTAGCGGCAGGTTCGCTCACCAACATCGCAGGGGGAGTGGTGGCTCCGGTTTTGCCAGAAATGGTCAAACAACTCCACTTCGACCCAGCTCTAGCCGCTAACTTGGTGAGCATCCATTGCTTAACGATTGCCTTATTCAGCCCTCCCCTGGGCATCTTGGCAGACCGAATCGGTCACTTGCGGGTACTCGTTCCCTCCCTGATTTTCTACGCCCTGTTCGGTGTCGCAGGAGCCTTCATGCCCCATTTCTGGCCTTTGTTGACAACACGGGCGTTATTGGGTGCTGCCAGCGGGGGGATTGCCGCCGCGGCCTTGGGCTTACTCGGCAATTTGTATGAAGGCGAGGAGCGAGCACAAGCCCTCGGACTGACCACCAGTACCATCGCCCTCTCCGGTATTGCTTTTCCCGTCATCGGGGGTTGGGTGGGTGCGACTCACTGGGAATATGCGTTTTATTTGTATGGGTTAGGACTACCCATCGCCGCTCTTGCCGCCGTTGGTTTGCCGGAAAAATCCAAGACAAAATCCAAACCCAAAGCCAACACGGAGGGGGATAAGCTGCTGAGCATTCTAGGACAGCCCCAGACACTACGGCTATTACTCACCCTGAGTCTAACCTCTGTAGCCATGTATGCCGTCGTGATTTATGCCCCCCTCTATCTGGAGAAAAAAATTGGTGCGAATACCGTTGTGAACGGAATTGTTTTGGCCTCACGGGCTATAGGAGCTGCGATAATTTCCGCCTTGGGTGCTAAACGCCTTGCGAAAGCGATGAGACCGGCTACGGCAATGGCGATGGGATTTGGATTAATGGCTTTGACTTTAATCACCATTCCCTGGCTCAACCAACTGAGCTGGATTCTGCTCACAGCCGTGCTGTTTGGCGTCGGATTCGGCATCGTACTCCCCACCCTGTATAGCACTCTGGCTAACTTAGCGCCCTCATCCCTCAAATCGAGTGTTCTAGCGATTGGAACAGGCGCAGGCTTTTTAGGACAATTTTTGTCGCCCGTCTTATTAGGACCGATGCTGAGCTATGGCGGACTCGAAGGCGTCTTTTATGCCGCCGCTAGTATCTCCATGCTGGCAGGGTTATTACTGCTGGAGCGATCGGGTAAAAACTCTAATACTAAGTTGCTCTCTAACGTAGAATTTAACGAATCACAGAGGCACTCTAGGACGCTGAGATAAGAAAATCAGAGATTTATACGTTTGAATGCAATTTGGGTATAATTCGGTCGGTTTAAGCGATCGCACTTTCTGTGGACATTTCAGATGTCAAAATGTTTGAAAAACGTTTTTGTGAAAAAAGTGTGAGGAAAAAAGTTCATGAGCTCATTAACCCAGCTTTCTGTGGGACTTGTCTGCTTTGCCCTGGCCTTTGTCCTAGCAAGTTTAGTGGAATACTGGCTACATCGCTTGATGCATGTCTCGCCTCGAATTGGTGAACGCCACCGAGACCATCACCGCCGCAACGAAGGACAAGGGGTGGTGTGGGAGTTCCGAGACTATGTCAGAGGCAGCTTCTTGGTAATGGGCTTAATGTTTTTCTGCTCGTGGGAGGCTGGACTCGGTTGGTGCTTGGGCGGTGTCAGCTATGCCGCATTTTCTGCCTATGCCCATCAGCTACAACACGAAAACCCGACCAAATGCTTTTGGATGAAGATGCCTGTTCACTATGTTCATCACAAATACGGCATGTGGGATCACAATTTTGGTCTGGCGGTCGATTGGTGGGATCGGATGTTTGGCACCTATAAGCCCGTGGAATGGCTGACACAAGAGGAACTGAGCCAACCGGAACGCGGTTATTTACAACTGCGTTGGTGGTAGAGTGTCCTAAGCATGAAGCGGTGTAGGGGCGGTTATCAGTTGTTGGTTATCCCTGCGTGGCTCCTAACAACGAACAACGAACAACGAACAACCAACCATTGAACCAATAACAACTCAGTGCTATGCGAGTTTTACTGCTCTATCCCGTTTTTCCTACCTCCTTCTGGTCATTTGACAAAGCCTTAGAACTGATTGGGCGTAAGGTGTCCCTCCCTCCTCTGGGTCTGATCACCGTCGCCGCCATCTTGCCTCAAACCTGGGAATTCCGCTTAGTAGACCGCAATGTGCGGCATGAGACGGAAGCGGATTGGGATTGGGCTGAACTGGTGATTATTTCCGGGATGATTGTCCAGAAAGCAGATATGATGCACCTGATTCGGGAGGCCAAGCGACGTGGGAAGTTAGTCGCCGTGGGGGGACCCTATGTCACTTCGGTGCCGGAGTCAGCGCAGGCAGCGGGAGTGGATTTTCTGGTGTTGGATGAGGGCGAAATTACCCTACCGCTTTTTGTGGAGGCTCTAGAACGGGGGGAAACCTCAGGAGTTATCCGCGCTAATGGGGAGAAGCCGGATGTGACAACCACACCTATTCCGCGATTTGACTTGTTGGATCTCAAAGCCTACACCGAAATGTCGGTACAGTTCTCGCGGGGTTGCCCATTCCAGTGCGAGTTTTGTGACATTATCGTTTTGTATGGACGCAAGCCCCGCACCAAAACCCCCGCGCAGCTACTGGCGGAGTTGCAGACTCTCTATGACTTGGGCTGGCGGCGTTCCGTGTTTATGGTGGATGACAACTTCATCGGCAACAAACGCAATGTGAAGCTGCTGCTGCGGGAATTGGGTCCGTGGATGGCTCAACACGACTACCCCTTCCGCCTCTCGACGGAAGCCTCGGTGGACTTGGCGCAGGATGATGAATTGCTGGATTTGATGATTCAGGCTAACTTCACGGCTGTGTTCTTGGGGATTGAGACACCCGACACGGATAGTTTATCCCTGACTCAGAAATTCCAAAATACACGCCATTCTTTGATTGAAGCGGTTGGGAAAATCAATCGGGCGGGTTTGAGTGTGATGGCTGGTTTTATCTTGGGTTTTGATGGGGAAAAACCTGGGGCCGGCGATCGAATTATTGAGTTTGTGGAAGCAACGGCAATCCCGAAAGCGATGTTTGGGATGCTTCATGCCCTACCCAATACGGCCTTATGGAAGCGGTTGGAACAGGAAGGTCGCTTGATGGAGCATAATAAGGAAACTCAGGGACATCAGATGGCGCTGATGAACTTTATTCCGACGCGACCGCCTGAAGAACTGGCTCGTGAGTATGTGAATTGTTTTTGGGAATTGTATGAACCGAGGCGCTATTTGTCTCGTGTTTATCGGCACTTCATGAATATGAAACCATCGCCGAATAAGGTACCTTTTCGGATGCTGGAGTGGGTGGAAATAAGGGCTGTGTTTACCATCTTCTGGCGGCAGGGAATTAAACGCAATACCCGCTTTCAGTTTTGGCGTCAACTTTATTCGATCATGCGGCGGAATCCCGGCGTTTTTGTGCCTTACCTGAGTAACTGTGCTTTGATTGAACATTTCATTCATTACCGCCAAATTGTGCGGAATGAAGTTGAAGGGCAATTGGCTGAATATTTAGCCAATAAATCTCAATATCAATCTGTAGTAAATCCTCCGGTAGAGTTGGCGGCGATGAATTCGAGTGGTAACTGATAGGTTCAGGGAAGAATCACGCTTTAAATACCATTGCCGGATCGAGGCGGGTGACTTTTTGAATCGCAAAGATGGCTGAACCCACACACATGCCGATGGTTATGCCAAAAACGATGAGCGCAGAGACGGGTGTGATTAAAATTAGGATGCCTTCGGTAAAATAAGCCCAAGTGGCTACGCCATAACACAGTGCCACACTGGGAATATAACCGGTCACAGCCATCCAAATGGCTTGTTCAATAATCACACCATAGACTGTCCAATCCGAAGCTCCCATCGCCTTGAGGGTGCCAAACTCTTTAAGATGGTCAGAGACGGAAGAATAAAGAATTTGACCGACAATAATCACGCCCACAATAATACCCACAACGGCACCCAGACCTAAAATAAAGCCGACTCCGGTTCGCTGCTGCCAGTAGTCTTGATTTTTGAGGATAAATTCCTTACGAGTGTAGGCGCGGGTGTTGGGCAAAGCCGCTTCTAGTTTTTTCTTGAGTGCCTGTAAATCTTCACCCGGCTTGGCTTTAATCAAGATATACGTAATCAAATCAGAAGCGACTAATTTATCGGGTACAGGAGGAGGTTGAATCGGTGAGCCATCTTGAGGGGGACGTATAGAGGTGTTGGTACAAACTAATTCTTGTGAACCGGAGGGCAATTGGCAGGATAGATCCGATTTTTGACCCGACGTGATATAAATGTTGGCACTCTTTAAAGAGGTGAAGAGGAAAGGATTCGAGACAATGGCGCGGTTGCCTTGAGTTAAGCCCACGATGCGTGTGGGTATTGAGTTGACGTTGGCGACTTCACCCACTCCTTTGATATCCAGAGAGTCAAGAGTTGTCTGATCGATAATCGCGGTGTAAGGCTCTGTCAGGGCACTGACAGTTCCTTTTTTCAGGTTCATGGGTGTAAATAATTGCCCATTGGGGTCAAATCCAACGACTTTGACAAGTCCAATTTCGCTCTCGGAACGACGCCACATCGCACCACTAAAAATCAAGGCTTCTGCGAGTTCTACACCAGCCACCTGTCGAGCTTGAAGGACATGGGAAAGGGGCAATGGCAAGGTGAGTTCAATCTGAACTTGGCTCTCGGATGCGACCCAAATATCAGCATCGGCATTATGAATTAGCTGTCCCGTAGAGCGCGTAAATCCGTTGAAAATACCCGTTTGCAGGGTTACTAGGCTGACGGCAAACATGATTCCGGCTTGAGCTACCAAGAAGCGAGGAATGTCTTCGAGCAGGTTCTTACGGGCAAGGGATACCATCGGTCTAGCTTTTACAGAATTTATCTTTTAGGGTAAACCTTGGCAGGTTCAAGCGGTCTAAGGACAGGGGTGGAAAATGGGAGCGTTAGCGATCGCATGATGTGATCTGTCATACCACAATAGCTAGTAGAACACGGCTGAAATAACCCACCCGTTTTTTTAGCTTAACAAGCTTCCTGTACAAGCTTTCTTGCCTCCTGCCTTGAAAGTGGGGTGTAGGGTGTGGGGTGTAGGGTGTAAAGGAGGACTATTTTCATTCATGGCGGTAAATTTTTTTCATCGGGACTGCCTCCTGCCTCCTGCCTCCTACCTTCTTACACTAGGGTTTTCCCGCCTAGTTCTTATAAAATTGTTGTGAGGCTGCGAGACTTTCTGTTTGAAAGTGCGAGACTTGGTAATCAATCCCCTTCACTGGCTGACTCGTGATGAGTGACAACAAAGGTAACAAATCAAAGCCCGGTCTGTTCACAGGTTTCTCCACTGGAACCGGTTTGAGACTTTGGTTGTTTTTTCTGTTCTGCTTTTTCTTCCTGGGATACCCTGTCCCCTTAAGTATCCTACTTGGCTTGGCTGGAGGCGTCGCCGGGGGTTGGGCGATAGGTTGGTGGAAAAGCTCGGAAGGCCCCAGAGTGGTGGAACCAGAGGAAGAAAAGGATATCGAGATGGTGGACGGAGAATACAAGGTGAGTGGACTCCGTTTAGCCAAACAGCGGAGAGATAGTCGAGCGAGGAAGCGTACACAAAGTTCTCAGGTACTTTTTGGCGGATTTCTGAGACGGTGAAGTCCTCCCCTACCCAGTCGAGAGTGGTTCTAACCCTTAGACCTGACAAGCATGTTTTTATTCCTCTCCAAGCTGCTGCCGTTGTTCCTGTACCCCTTAGGACTGGCTTGCATACTGATGGTTGTGGCTTTGGTGATGTGGTGGCGACGCTCTCGCTGGGTGCCGTTTCCCATTTCTTTGGCTTTGATGGTGTTATTGTTAGCCAGCAATAATTGGGTTGCCAATGGATTGGTCAAATCTCTAGAGTGGCAGCAGTTCCCACCTAAAACCTTACCGACGGCTGATGCCATTGTGATTTTAGGCGGTGCCACAAAATCGGCTTTTCCCCCCCGTCCTGGAGTCGATTTGAGCGAACAAGGCGATCGCGTCCTCTATGGTGCCCAACTCTACCGTGAAGGTAAGGCTCCGATTGTCATTTCATCGGGAGGCCGTATTGACTGGCGGGGGGGTGGACCATCTGAGTCGGCAGATATGGCTCAAATTCTAAAAACGGTGGGTGTTCCGTCCTCGGCTATCCTGCAAGACCCCACATCCCTCAATACCCACCAAAATGCTGTGAATGTGAAGAAAATCATGCAGGAGCGAGGTATCCGCCGCATTTTATTGGTCACATCAGCCATGCATATGCCGCGATCGCTCCGGATTTTCCAGCGTCAGGGAATTGACGCCATCCCTGCTCCCACCGACTTCTTAATCAGTGAACAAGAGATTGAGGAGCCGAACAGCAGCCCTCAAGCCATTCTGCTGAGCCTGATGCCAGATACAG
>DATNQL010000345.1:0-3095 GCA_036704025.1 Stenomitos sp. | reverse complement strand
TGAAAACGAGTTGCCCTCTATGACCCGAGTACAGTTGGATGTAGTTACTTATATTCCATTGGTAAAACGAATCCATACCTACAAGCGTCTTCATCTTTCTGTTTTTCCTTTTGGATCTGCTAATGAATATTTGAATTCGGTGAAATGGAAGAAAACCTCCATTCAAGCAAGAGAGGTAATCACAGATGGAACCACCTACTATGTACTTGGTGATTCCAGTGATTATGTTTCCTGTTGGACCTCATTTTCTTTTTGCTCTATCTGCTCCTTTAAGAGAACACCTGCGGAACTTTCAGAAGGATGCGAGCGTTCAATTATTACTGGACAAAATTTAGATTCAACATCTGACTGTAAAACCCAGGATGTTTCTAGCCCAGATGATGGCTATATTAAGCTTAATGAATCTGCTGTGATGTATTTTGATGACACTCCAGGTAACATTATTGAAGCCTGTCCAGAAAGATCTCTAGTAACCGTCCCTTTGACTCATAGCGGGGTGTTAACTTTCAACAAGTCATGTTCATACACTATGGTAAATGGACCGTTTACCTCGCTAGCGCTGAAACTTTCGCAGATAGCTTTGACACTTATTAGGAATAAGGATGACACAATTACAACCAAGACAATAGTCACCGATATCAACCAGTTCCAGAAACATTTTCAGGAATATGGTTGGATCTACCTTATTTCTGTTTGCGTTGTGGTCGTTTTTCTATGTTGCACTGCCTGTTGTTTTTGTTGGACAAAGCGAGAAGTCCAAATCAAAATCCCTCGCTGTTGCCCGCGTCGACGAAGGCTTCGCCGACGCGCGCGACCCACCATCAATGCTTTAGAAGGCGTTGAATTTCAACTAGTGAATACAATGGAACCACCAAACCGTGTCCCATCTGAAAGGCGCCTCATTCCTGCAAGAACGCCGAGATTCAAGTTCTTGCAGGGAGGAATCGCGCTTAATGATAGTCGGGCTGAGATTGTGTAAATAGAATCACGGATGCGTCTTATATTCTCATTTTTGGTCGAAGTGTTAAATTGAGAATGTTGCAAAGGTATTCCTTTCAACAGAGTAACAAGTGTTTAAATGTATGTTTCCTCCTCCTGACGAGCAGCATCCAAAGAAATAGAGCTCCATATCGTTGAATCGGTCATTGCCGTCTCTGGGGAGCCACAGCCAAGTTCTTCAGAGACACAGTGTAAAGATCGTCGGGCCCAGTCATCAGATCCGTGTATGGGGCCGAGTTCTATCTCTTCCGTATCTCCCTCTCGAAACTGCCGGTAAAGAAGCAAGGAGTATGATTCGTTGTATGTATATATTACATGTGAGCTCGTTTTCTAACCTTGAACTTGTGTGAGCTGAGAAACTCTCTCCCTGGCCATCGTTCTTCCAATGCATTACGTAATGCCTGAGGTAAAGGAGCTTCATCACCAGCTAACGATTCTGGTTCTATGACGACGGGCCCTAGAGTGTGTTGCCGCCGATGTCGTTGTGGCCTCAAAGGACGCTGTAAATAGACAGGAATGTTTTCCATGCTCATGCTGCCTTTGAAAAACCATGCAGATGCATGCTGACCATGCATTTTTGGTTTTCTTCATTAATATGAAACACTAATGTGTGTTTTTCAAACTTGCAGTTAAAAACTCACCTGCACCAGGGCCATGGAATCTCCGCTTTCCAATCGTTCCTCTTCATTTGTATGCATGGACGCCTGGCGAAGGACACGTCTTCTTCTCCAGGCCAGAAACCAAAGAAGAACTGCCGCCAGTGTCACGGTCAGAGTGATGCCACTACCGATGCCGAGCCACATTAGTTGTTTTTCATCTATGATGATTAATCAATTATTAATTGTCTCGTCAATATTTGAACTTCACCCAATTTTTCTTACCGAACCAAGTTTCTGGTATGGACCCTGTGAAAGATGCCTCTTTCGCCGATCCAATTTTCTCTGTTGTCACTGTTCGAACTGTCGATTTTGAAATAACAGGCGCAGTGGTAGGCATCACTGTGCTAGTGATGATTGGTGATGTGTTTTCAATGGTCAATTTTTCTTCTTTCTCCAGGTATTTTTCCAGTTCAGCTTGGGTTGGTTCAGGGGCAAAAGTTGTTGGTTCAAGGGTAGTTGGAACAAGAGTGACCAGAATAGCAGGTTTGCTTGTTTTTGGTATTGTTGTTGTTTCAACTTTAATAGTACTGAGACTAGTAGTTTGCAATACTCTTTCAGGTGCTCTTGTTGATACAATCCACTTTAAAGGAGTCTCAGTTGGTTTCACTATAGAATCTGTAATGGACATGGTCACTCCATTTAAGGATTGTTTTAAGGAAGGGATTAAGATCAGTTTGGGTTTACTTTTGATCAGGTCAGCTTTTCTTTCCAGTTTTTCTTTTTTTCGGGCCTCCATGGGAACTTCAAGACATGTCCCTTTAATTTTAATGTTTGTTGGAGGGTCCCCGATGCAGACAGCTGCCCATTGAATGACGATCACCTATATTATTGAGTAAAATTACTCTGGTGATCTTATGTGTACATTTAATAGTAAAAAGCACCAACCTTTACTTGGGATGAAATGGGACAACGGAGGTCAAGCACGCCGCCTGTCACGATGATGGCTGATGCTGTCGTGTTTGCAACCTCCATGTTGCACAGCTGATGGCACCGCAAATTGGTGCCAAGGTCTGTGCACACGCCTGTCCCTGGCGCCGCCAGACCATCATCAAACAACAATACCATGGCGAGCAGAACGCACACGCCGCCATGCCACAATGCCATCATTGGCTCGTTGACTAAAACACTTCGAAAGTCTTTTGCTGTTTGTTGCCACTTGAATTGATTGAATTGAGGTTTAAGCAATAAGCTGGATGAAATGCGTAACTTGAAGGTTCCTTTTGCCGTTCGTTGAAAATCACTTTTGTTTCTCGTCTGACGCGATGTTAATTTCTGCACTCGCGAGATTCTCTTGTTTTTCGAACCTTTATGACGGCTCCGTCTCACAATCATTTTCCGTTTGGCTGAAACTATCGCAAGCTAATGTCGATTTTTATATACACAGGCTTCCACACAAGGCTGCAGAGCGTTGGTAACTGAGCTAGGTGAAGATCGCTG
>DATNQL010000344.1:0-6573 GCA_036704025.1 Stenomitos sp. | reverse complement strand
AGTAGGGTAATAGACAAAACGACAACCAGTAGTCAGTTAATCAGACCCACTCCCATCACATTCGTGAATAATTCGGGGTGTGGTGGATTATTGGATGCACGGATACCGGTACCGGATGAAATTAAAGGCTGGAATTGGGGCGCTTTTTTAATGCCTTGGTTGTGGCCTTTTACCAATCATGTTTGGATTGGACTTTTAGCCCTCGTACCTCAAGTGGGTTGGTTTGTCGCGATCATGCTAGGCGCTCAGGGAAATGAATGGGCTTGGAAAAGTAGACGGTGGCGGAGTATCGAACAGTTCAAAGCCCATCAAAGAGGTTGGGCGATCGCAGGGATGATGTTCGGGATACCAGTCAGCCTGGTGTTATGGATGATGGTTGCTAACTTGTTGGCAGGTTTTTGAGGATTGATGTTACGAATTGCCCATTTAGCTGTCCGTAAATGAATAGAGGCGACATTGCTGTTCGTTGGATTTTAAGGAATTATTCTAGATGCTGCAAGCGGAACAAATCTTAAATGAACGCTACCAACTCAAGCGTAAACTGGGACATAATGCAGGGCGTCAAACCTGGCTGGCGGAAGATATTGGAGTCTCACCTTCTGAATCGGTAATTGTCAAACTCTTGGCATTTGGGGGTGAGGTGCAGTGGGATGATTTGAAACTCTTTGAGCGAGAAGCTCAAATCCTCAAACAGCTCAACCATCCCCGGATTCCCAAGTATCGGGATTATTTTCACATTGATGAGCGGACGCTTTGCTTTGGTTTGGTACAAGACTATATTCCTGGCATCTCTC
This sequence comes from Stenomitos sp., assembly GCA_036704025.1. Classification (GTDB taxonomy): domain Bacteria; phylum Cyanobacteriota; class Cyanobacteriia; order Cyanobacteriales; family Coleofasciculaceae; genus Allocoleopsis. The sequence goes on along the minus strand of DATNQL010000344.1, from coordinate 5,779 downwards.
TTAAGGAACAATTAACACAGGGTAAACGCTTTAGCGAAGACGAAATCGTTTACATGATCGCGGTTGATGTTCTCAGCATTCTAGAATTCCTCCATCAGCTTAATCCTGCTGTGCTGCATCGCGATATCAAACCCAGTAATTTAATCTGGGGTGAGGACGATCGCATTTATTTGGTGGATTTCGGGGCCGTACAGGATCGAGCCGCGAGAGAGGGAGCCACGTTTACCGTCGTGGGAACCTATGGTTATGCCCCGATGGAGCAGTTTTCGGGTAGGGCAGTACCCGCTTCTGACCTTTATGCCTTGGGAGTGACATTGATTCATTTACTCACAGGGATTGCGCCTGTTAATCTACCGCAGCGAAATCTGCGTATTTGCTTTGAAGATCAAGTGAGTTTGACGCCTAGGGTGATGAACTGGCTCAAGACGCTGACTGAACCCGCACCGGAGCAACGCTTTAAGAGTGCAGCTCAGGCTCTCTCGGCGTTGGAATCCGCTTTAGCGCCCAGCATCACGAAGGACAACTCAAGCCGGGAACGACTGGTACTGAATAATTCAGGACATGGCAATATCTTGGATTCTGCGGTGCCTGTACCGAATGAAATCAAAGGCTGGAATTGGGGGGCTTTTTTGATGCCTTGGTTTTGGCCGTTCACCAATCAGGTTTGGATTGGTCTTTTTTCCTATGTGCCCAATTGCCAGTTAATTATGGCACTGGCATTGGGTGCGAAAGGTAATGAGTGGGCTTGGAAAAGCCGCAAGTGGCATAGTATTGAACAATTCAAAGCCCATCAACGGCGTTGGGTGGTTGCTGGCATGTGTTTTTGGGGCAGTGTATCAGCGATCGGAATATTCACATTGCTCCAGGCTTTATGAAGCCAAATCGAGGTTCGCTTTACATACAATTGATTAATTCTGCGTCATTTACTTACGGAATCAGCACGAATCACACTGGACTAATGATTAAGGCTCAGGATAAGGATGCAAGAATCAGATGCTGCAAGCGGAACAGGTTTTACAGGAGCGCTATCAGCTCAAACACCAATTAGGGCAAAATGCAGGACGTCAAACTTGGCTAGCGGATGACTTGCAATCCTCATCCTCTGAATCAGTCATTGTCAAGCTATTGCCCTTTGGCGGCGAGGTGCAATGGGATGATTTAAAACTTTTTGAACGGGAAGCACAGGTTCTCAAGCAGCTCAATCATCCTCGCATTCCCCAATACCGTGATTATTTTTCGATTGATGACCGCTTGCTGTGGTTTAGTTTGGTTCATCACTATATTCCTGGCGTCTCTCTCAAGGAGTTGCTCAATCAGGGGAAACGCTTTTCAGAGCAGCAAGTCCGCCAAATTGCGATCGATGTGTTAGAGATTCTGATTTATCTGCATGGGTTAAATCCGCCCGTGCTGCATCGGGACATTAAGCCCAGTAATTTAATCTGGGGTGAAGATCAGCAAGTCTATTTAGTCGATTTTGGCGCTGTGCAAGACCGAGCAGCACAAGAAGGAGCGACATTTACGGTAGTGGGAACCTATGGCTATGCCCCCATGGAACAGTTTGGCGGTAGAGCCGTATCGGCTTCTGATCTTTATGCCCTAGGAGCCACTTTAATTCATTTACTCACGGGTACAGCGCCGGCAGACTTACCTCAAGATGATTTACGGATTCAGTTTAGCGACCAAGTGAATCTCAGCCCCCACTTTGTAAGCTGGATTGAAAAACTCACCGAACCCTCTCTCAAACGACGGTTTAGCACAGCAAAAGAAGCCCTAACCGCACTCCAATCCAAGAGTCTTGAGCCTCACGCAAATTCTAAACTGCCTTCCCCTTCCTCCGTGGGCAGAATTAATCCGCCCTATGGGACTCGCGTGGAAGTCAAGAAATCTCCCGAACGGTTGCACATTCTCATCCCGCAACGTCGGGCACAGGGCAACGCAGGACTCTTAAAATTAGGCGGTTACCTGACGCTATTCATGGCAGGTATTCTTTGGTTGACATTAAAGGTAGGGGTACCTGTGATTAGTTTTCCATTTTTGTTTGTTCTGATTGTTCTGGCGATTAGAGCGATCCGGTTTTATTATCAACGTACTCTCGTGGCGTTTGACCGCAACACCAACCGCTTTGAGTTAGAGTGGCGCTGGTTTGGTCATACTGTCAGCCGCTATAAAGGGGCGATTTCCCAGCTTTCCTATATCTGTTGCTATCGGAGTAAAAAGAGTTCAGAAGTGATGCTCACCGAAGGTAGTTCTACTTCATACTCCTTTGGTCAGGGTTTGACGGAATATGAGTGTGCTTGGTTGGCTCAAGAAATTCAAACTTGGCTGAACTTTAGGTGAGGGCAACTTCAGAATTGAGGGGAACGGAGGCATGAACGAAGGTTAACAGAGGGCCAGCTTGATCTGTGCCATTCACGGCTAAGTCACTGTGACACAGATAAACTCGCTCACCCGCACGACCCAATAAATTGCGTAAAATTCGCTGCAATCGCTCCTGATCGGCATTCATTTTATCCTCCTCTGTCCAGGGTTTTCCCGACCAGTGTTTGAGAAAAATCTCGGCTCCGAATAGGGTAGCGGCACCCCCTCTCAACCACAGGGGAGAACCGGCATCTAGCCAAAACTGCCAGCGGTGGGAACGGCGACTGGCGCGGTATTGGAAGATTGTTGCTAATGTCACGGCATTGCTCGCGGCTGTAGGCAAGCGGCGCACTGGGTAAGGATTGGCGGTAACGGTACCACGACGCAACATTTGAATGAATTGGGCAATGGTTTGAGTGGATGTGAGCAGGTTTAATGGGGTTGGAGGTGGTTCCTTTGCGGATTGCAGCGGATTTTCCAAACGTCCAACGTTTAACTCTTGTCGCAGGCGTCCGTCTACTTCCCAATAGTGTTGAGCGGTTTCCATCAGTTCCCGCAATGCCGCGATCGCATCATAAGGGAGGTTGCTGCCATTCCATAAGAATTTTTGAATCGCTCGGTCGAGCACCACGACACAGGAGGGAATCAAACGCTGTTGGTGTTGTACTCGCTGCGCCTCCAACCACTCTACAATTTCTCCATAAGCCGCTGTTGCTCGATGCCCCAAGCGATCCCAGCGCATAAAGGACTCGACGGGGAGTAAGCGCGGGTGTTCGGGGTTGGGGGAATAGCAGTAATCGGCTAACAAACCCGCACGCACGGGGTCGATGTGGGGTACGGGCAAGGGGGAATGGGCGTTTTGAGGTTTGCCTTCTTCTTGTCCCCAGTTCCCTGGCTTTTGACTGAGAACCACCAGCATTTCAGCGATCGCATCTCGGTCTACTAAGCGTCCCAAACCTGGATATATCATGGCTAAAAGGGTTAAGAGTGCCCGAATCATCGGGGAACTGATCAGGGGACGTTGGGCGTTGAGCGGTTCTACGGAGATGCTTTGTTTGGTGAGAATATCGCTGAGAACGTAACGTGCAATATCATCCAAACCGGGTGCAATCACGGCAATCTCTCCCGGCTGGACTTGCCCGGATTTCACATGATCAATAATAATTTCAGCCGTCTGCCGTAACAAGGCGGCGCGGGAGGTAGTTTGAATCGATTGGATGGATGCGGGTAGACTGGCAATCGGCATGGGTTCGGTCACGAGGTTCACCACATCCTCGGCAAAATCAGACAAAGAGGGAACGGGTGTGCCGGTTAAGGTTTTGATCTGGCAACGCCCTGCTAAACCCTCTAAATAGTTGGGGTCGGCATTTAATCCCAGGCGTACCTTTCCTTCTGGATTATAGGTGAAGCATCCAACGGCTCCTTGGTCTAATAAGATCTCAAATAATTCTCGTGCGATCGCGGGATAATCATCCACATCATCCGCCAGTACCGCCCGGTACCGTTGCTGCAAATATAGCTGATAGGTTGGGTTGGGTAGCAGATGACGCCAATAAAGCTCACAGATAATGCCATACGTCAGTAATCCCCGCTCCAGACACCAGCGCCGCCAGTCCAAGAGCATCTCTCCTACTACGTTCCATACCTCTGGAGTTCCTTCGGGTTCCAGAATGCCCTGTTGCAGAAGACTTGAAACATCTTCAATCGGTGTGCCACTCACCGCCGCTAACAGCAACAAGTCCAACAGGCGACGAACTTTTGTCTCCTCATTGCTCCCTGGTAGGGTTTGACTCCAGGGTTCGATGGCATTTCGCCACAACTCTTTAGCCAATGCCTGCTCAGTTTCTGGACGGAGTCGCAAGGGAAACTGCGCTCTGAGAGACAACGACTGGATTAACAGGGGCCAAAAGAGCATCACTTCGTCCTGAAAAAACCCTAAAGGAGTCTTGGAGCGAATGGGATATCGCCCTTGGATGGCTAGGGTCAATTGTTCCGTCAAATCCCGCCGATTATCGTCATTCGCGGCAAAAACTAAGATTGCAGGAGCCATTCTCCGGTCGCGACGAGTGATACGAGAAGCTCGTCGGAAGGTAGGTTTTGTTTGGTCTCGTTCTTGTTCAACCCATTGTCGAAACTGAGACACCAGGTGAGTTGTCTTACCACTACGAGTTGAACCCGTTATCCAAATTGAATCCAACTTCACAAGTTCTCCTTAGAGTTATTTGTTAAGATACTACGTACACTAGATTTAAAAATGAGCGTTTTTCCCAGTCCCAGAAATTAACCTATCATCTGAAGTATGAAGGATGAGCGACGAAACAATTTTTCAATTAGAGGACTCGCGTCAACTAGGCGAGTTGATCATCCTTGACAGTGAGGGGTTAATATTTCCTGACTGTCCAATTAAGTAGAAATTATTGTTTGTCGTCATCTTTAAGCTGTCTGTATCTGTAATACTTCCCCTTGAAAGTTTTCCTTTTGTTATGATCTTCCAATCAATATTCCGCGCTGCAAACCAATGGTTTTTGGGTACTCCTGAAAGAGCATTAGACCAGGCTTATCGAGCGGCCTTAATGATTAAGGCTATTGAAGATGAGCATTTTAATGGCAAAAAAATATCGGCAAGTTCGGGTGAGTACAGTGATAGTGTCATCTCTTATTTTGAAGCTGACCTTAAAAAATATTTAAAGACCGCTAAGATCAGATTGGCTGAATTTAAAAGTAGTCGGTCTGTATTTAGTTCAACGGAAGCCAAGAACTTAGAAAGCAGGCGGAATAATAAGTTTAATTCATCTTCTCTCAAATTGGATTTAGATAATGAGCAGCAATTCATTATTATTGAAAAACTGAATTTCATTGACCAAATTATTAAGAAGTACTCTGAACCGGAGCGTCTGAATAAATCTTTAGTTCCCTTATCGCAACTTCAAGATAAACAAATCATTCAATCGGGTCTTAATCAATCGATAACCACTGAGATTAATGATGAACCCCGGTCTTTGCAGCAAGGAGCTGTTACTAAAAATACGGCCGTGCCAGATATTGAGTCTGTATCCGATAAAACGGGTGTACTCCCGCGCTCCATTTTAAGAACCTTCAATAGACTTCAGCAAGAATTAGACCCAAAAGCAGAAGAAGAAGTCGTTAAAAATTTTCGCAATTCTAAACTAAAAACAATCTTCTCTTTGAAATTCATTCTGACATTAATTATTGTACCTATTTTAACTCATCAAATTGCCAAGACTTTTATTGTCGGTCCCATTATAGATAATTTTAGAAGTGAAAACCAAAACCCAGCGGGCATTTTCTTGAACCTGGAAATGGAAGAAGAAGCCTTTAGCGAGTTAAAGCTCTTTGAAGAAGAACTCAAATTCAAAAGCTTAATTGGCTTAGCTCCTAAAATCAGTTCAGAAGAGCTAGA
>DATNQL010000343.1:0-3447 GCA_036704025.1 Stenomitos sp. | reverse complement strand
CGGGTTTCAATCGGTTAGTCCATGTAGACGGACTTAGTTTATGTAGCCGCGAATTCGGAAAACCTAACCCCCCAGCCCCCTTCCCTACGAGGGAAGGGGGAGCCGGACTCCCCTGTGTTCTTATACCAATTGGGTTTGAGTTTGACAGATATTCTTCTATTGCTCTCCCCTTAACAAGGGTTGGGGGGATGTGAGATGTGATATTTAACGACTGTTTACTTGTAGCCGCATGAGCACCTAGAGCCATCAGGAATCCAAACAGCCACAAAACAATGAAAACCAACAACAGGTTTCTAAAAAGTATTCTGTATAGGTATCGGCTGAATAACATCATTGGCTGCTAGAGTGATTGGCCTGACAATTCTGTGAGTAATTGTTATTAGAAGAAACTTCAGCAGAAGGATTAGCCACCAATCCCACAGTCCCATCTGCATTCTTTACCCAACCTGTAGCCTCAACTAGGGGATTTTGGATTTTGGATTTTGGATTTTGGATTGGTAATTGAGCGCTAGTAATTTCCCCTATCCCTCTTGTCTTTTCATCTTGAAGGGTAGGCACGGAGGCACTACCTATAGGAGTGGATAGTCGCCAATCAATCCAACCTGGAGTAGAGTTCAACGCTTCACTCGGAGTCGGTGGCAATCCACCTCTTCCCGTGACAATAAAACTGTTGTTTCTAGATTGAGATGAGCAGGTTTGAGCAATTTGATTACTTGAATCCGTTAGAGTTTCGGGTAACTCGGCTAATCCACGATTGGGGTCAATTCCTCGAATATCGATTTGTACCGTGCCATTAAATTCAGGGCCTAAATCAGAAGTAGCAGTAATGTCACTTTCGGGGGTTAGTCTATCTCGAAACTCAGTGCCAAAAATACCTTGAGCGGTAATACGAATTCGACCCCCAGAACCTTTCTGAGCATTGGCTGTAATGTCGCTATTTTCTTGAGGAACTGCGACTAAGGTATCGGTTTTAATGGTGATGTTGCCGCCATTAGAATTACGCGCATCCGTACTAATCCGACTACCACGGCGCAAGAGGATTTGTGAGGCTTGTAGGTTAATATTCGCCCCTCCACCAGATGACGTTCTGCCGTCAATGCTGCTTTGGTTGTCAAGCGCGATCGCATCGGCGACGACGTTGATGTTACCCGCTTGTCCGGTACCCAACGCTTGCAGATTCAGGGTTCCGCCATTGCGAAGAATCAATTGCCCTACATTCAGATTCAACGAACCTCCGTTCGCCTTAGCATTGGGATTGATGACACGAGATGCAATGCCAACGGAAGTTTGAATTTGACTGTTGAATTCACCTTGACCCCCATTACCAATTACCTCGATACGGCCTGCATTGATCGTGATACTTCCTGCATCGCCTCTGCCTAAAGATGCAGTAGTAATCACTCCCCCATTCCGGAGAGTCAGTACAGGTGTAGAAATGTTCATATTCCCTCCCCGATTCGCCGCGTTGGCATCAGCGGAGATGAAACTCGGCCCCCGACTACCGTTCGCCAAAACACCAGAAATACCGTCTATTTCGACAGACTCACTAGCATTCAGTGTTAAATTACCTCCCGGCCCTCCAGTGGTATTTAAGGGTTGGTTGCCGATCACCGAGCCACTCGATAAACTAATTCCAGCTCCGTCAGAAATCCTCAACCGCTTTGTGTCGATATTAATGTCCCCGGCTTGCCCATTGATCCCGCCAGCCGTTGAGCCGATTAAGGTGGCTACAGGACTTCCAGTAGGAGTACGCAACACATCTACTGCTTCAGACGCTTTAATGTTGATATCTCCCGATGCTCCGCGATCGCGGGAAATGCTGATGAGAGCAGCACCATCACGCACGATTAAACGTTCTCCCGCAAAGGTAATATCTCCTCCCGTACCCGTACTTCCCGTTAGTGTGCCACTGTTGACCGCAGAACCGACTAGATCGAAAACCCTGGCATGGAGGGTCATATTTCCGGCGTTGCCAGTACCGAACGTGGCGCTAGCCATGACAGATCCATTGTCTATCAACAGCTTTCCCGTATCGATCGCGATGTTTCCAGCATCTCCCCTACCAGTAGTGCCAGTTAGCAGCACAATTTGTGGGTCAAAAGGGTTGATCGCTCCAGATATCAAATACTTACCCACATACGCTCGATAAAGAGCCAATCCAATCCCGTTCAGTTCTACGGCGTCGGTGGCACGGATATTGACAGCGCCCCCTGCACCATTTCCTTGTGTCAGGGTAGAGATTTGTGCTCCGCCTTCAGCCCGAAATGTTTGGGCGTTAATATCGATGCCCCTGCCGTTGATATCTCCCAACGTGAGTGCATAAATTCGCCCACCATTGAGGCGGACATTTCCACCTTTAATCTCGACTTTGCCACCACCCAACCCACTGGTATTAATCAGTGAACCATTCGATAGGGAAATATTACCGAAATTCGGAATATTGTCATAGTTTAAACTCAGCCCAAATGGCGTGGATGTGAACCTTACCAGACCTGCACTCTTCACGCTACCCAGAAGAACTTGTCCCGTATTGGCTGTTAAATTGCCACCATTGAGAAGAACATCACCCCCAATTAAGGCTAAAGTTTGACCGGGTTGTACGGCTAAACCCACATTATTGGGAATGGTAAGAGTTGGGGGAAGAGTTGGCAGATTGGGTGGTGCCAATGCGGTTGATTGATTGATAATGCTGCCTGGATTCGACCCGAATTGTAAGCCAATTGGAACGTTAATGGTTAGTAGGGACGGTGATTGAGGATTAGCAGCACTGAATTCACTGCCATCTGCAAACTTAATGCGATCGGCTGTAGAAGCGATGAACGAGCCACCAATATTCAACTGAGCATTCGGCCCAAATATAAGGCCATTAGGATTAATAAAAAATAGGTTAGCTGCACCGTTGGATTGGATGATGCCATCAATCGTAGAAGCTTGCCCTCCCGTGACTCGCGTTAGGATGTTTTGTACGCTCAGGGCATTGTTAAAGTACGCTGTCTGTCCCGTAAGAAGCGAAAACTGCTCAAAACTGTGAAATAAATTAGCGCCTGCTGATGTACCATCAGTAATCGTGAGCGTACTGTCATTGGGGGTAACAACAGAAGGAGTGGGCAAGGTACCATCCGGCACAATTTGCGCTTGCACTGACAGTGTGGAAGCGTACAAAAACGAGGTGATGGATGCGATCGCGCCAAAATGAGTTACTGTTACGCGCACGTTCATGGGGTGTCCCTAGGTGGAATCAAAGGAGTTAGTAGATTCACCTCAAACCCATCGCTAATCCCTACTTCAGTCTTGCTATCCTAAGACGAATGTCACTGACTTAAGCCCTGAACTAAAGTTCGGCGTCAAAGCTAAAACCCGTTGAAACGGGTTAAAAAGCTTATCCAGTAAGCTTTAGCTTACTTCAGCTTTGAGCCTGAAATTTATTTCAAGGCTCTTATGTCAGTG
>DATNQL010000342.1:0-5596 GCA_036704025.1 Stenomitos sp. | reverse complement strand
GGCCTTTGCCAGCAAAGATGACCTTTCTGGAGACTTCAGTAATGTTTCCCGAGATGGGTTTAACCTGGCGCTGGATGTCAGCAGCTACTCTCTGGTGCAACTGGCCGCCGCCGCCAAACCACTGATGACCGAAGGCGGTAGTATTGTCACCCTGACTTATTTAGGGGGCGTTAAAGTCATTCCCAATTACAACGTGATGGGAATTGCCAAGGCAGGACTGGAAATGAGTGTGCGTTACCTAGCGGCTGAACTGGGGCCGAATAATATTCGGGTGAATGCGATCTCAGCCGGGCCAATCCGCACCTTAGCCTCGTCAGCGGTTGGCGGTATCCTGGATATGATTCACCATGTGGAACAAGTGGCACCCCTGCGGCGGACGGTGACGCAACTGGAAGTAGGCAATGCGGCGGCTTTCTTATGCAGTGATTTATCCAGTGGTATAACGGGTCAAGTTTTATATGTAGACGCCGGTTACGAAATAATGGGGATGTAGATTACAGGTAGGAACTCAGGTTTTATGCAGCTCAGCGATAGCCCGAAGGGGAATCTGACAGAACACACTGGTTTCAATCCACAAAACCAGGAGACTCGGTTCCCCACAAGGATGGCAACCGTCAGCCGTACCACGGGTGAAACGGATGTGCAGGTGAGCCTGAATTTGGATGGTACAGGCGCTTGCACAGCCGCTACAGGCATCCCATTTTTAGACCACATGCTGCATCAGATTTCTTCCCATGGGTTGATCGATCTGGAGGTGCGGGCAAAGGGAGATATCGAAATTGATGACCACCACACCAATGAAGATGTAGGGATTACACTGGGGATGGCGTTAGGGAAAGCCCTGGGCGATCGCAAAGGGATTGTTCGCTTTGGTCATTTCCTTGCCCCCCTAGATGAGGCTTTGGTTCAGGTTACCCTCGACTTTTCCGGACGTCCTCACTTAAGCTACGGCTTGGAGATTCCGACGCAGCGTGTGGGAACCTACGACACTCAGTTGGTGCGGGAGTTCTTTGTGGCAGTGGTGAATCACTCTCAGATGACGCTGCATATCCGCCAACTGGATGGAATTAATTCGCACCATATCATTGAAGCGACGTTCAAGGCATTTGCACGGGCAGTGCGGATGGCGGTGGAAATTGATCCGCGTCGCGCTGGGATGATTCCTAGTTCTAAGGGTGTGTTGTAGGGTTGATACCAATTTCATTAACTAGTGCTACATTGATTACCCCCCTAACCCCCCTTGATAAGGGGTGAACAAGAAAAGTATTTGTAGCTAGCCTTTAGGAAATTGGTATGACAAGGTGAGAAGGCGATAGCGATTGAAATCGCAGCTATACAAACTCGCGTCCGCCTGCGCGGACTGAAAAAGGGGCTGTCGCCCATTTTGGGAAGTGTTAGGATTCAGGCTAAGAATTTCCCCTTTCCAAGACTGATAACAAATTATGGACGCCGTAGCCATCTTGACCTTGATTGGACTTGTCATTGGCATCATTGCTGGTGTGGTGCAAGTTCTGGATTTTCTGGAAAAGCAACGGGAAAAAAAGCGATCACTTGCAAATAAGACACCGTCGCCCCAGATTGCAAAAGTTCCAGGATCACCACCAGAAGTAGGCAGGACTCCTAAATCCATTGCACCATCGCATCAAGATTGGGGGGAAGCGGTTGATACCTCAGCCTTTTACGGACGTACAGAAGAACTCGCCAAGTTAGCGCAATGGATTGTGCGCGATCGCTGCCGCTTGGTAGCGCTGCTGGGAATGGGGGGAATTGGCAAAACCTCTGTGTCGATTAAGCTAGCTCAACAGATTCAGGATGAGTTTGAGTTTGTGATCTGGCGAAGTCTGCGTAATGCTCCACCTGTTGAGGATATCCTCAAAGACCTGATTAAAGTTCTCTCCCATCAGCAGGAAACTCAATTACCAGAAACGTTAAACGAGTTAGTTGCCCGACTGATGGATTACTTGCGCCACTCCCAATGTTTACTGGTTTTGGATAATGCTGAATCGATTCTACAAGGAGGCAGCCGTGCTGGAGATTATCAACAGGGCTACGAGGGATATGGTGAGCTTTTCAGACGCATTGGCGGAACGGTTCATCAAAGTTGTTTAGTGTTAACCAGTCGGGAGAATCCTAAAGACATTGCTTCCGCCGCCGGAGATACTCTTCCTGTTCGATACCTGCAATTAATTGGTTTGAAATTAACAGAAGGAGAAGAGCTGTTTCACACTCTTAGAGTCTTTGCCTCAGAAGCACAGGAGCAGGAACTGATTGATTTTTACAAAGGTAGTCCACTAGCTCTAAAAATTGTTGCAACAACAATTCAGGAGCTATTTGACGGGGATATTGCTCAATTCTTGCAGAGCAAAGCCGTTGTTTTCAGCGACATTCGCGATTTGCTAGACCAACAGTTGAATCGGCTGTCGGATTTGGAACGAGAAGTAATGTACTGGCTGGCAATTAATCGCGAGGCAGTTGCTTTATCCGAGTTGCGAGAAGATATTGTCTCATTGGCATCACAGCCAAAATTGATTGAAGCAGTACAGTCTTTAGTGAGGCGATCGCTGATTGAAAAATGTACCGCTCTGTTCACTCTGCAACCTGTTGTCATGGAATATCTGACTGACCGCTTGATTGAGCAAGTCTGTGCAGAGATTCAAACAGGGAAAATTGATCTTTTTAACAGTCATGCTTTAATTAAGGCAACAACGAAAGATTACGTAAGGGAAACTCAAGTTCGCCTCATTCTTAAACCCATTGCAGAAAGGTTGCTCACTACCTTAAGGGATAAGGCTTCCGTGCCCCTACAACAAATTCTCACAATATTGCGGGAGCAATCTCCACATCAACCTGGGTATACGGGTGGAAATATTCTCAATCTACTTTGCCAACTCCAAACAGATTTGAGCGGCTTAGATTTTTCTGATTTGAGAATTTGGCAAGCGTACCTACAGGGTATGACTTTACAACATGTTAATTTTGCTCACTCCGACTTATCCAAATCTGTTTTTACTCAAGCTTTTGACAGAATTGTTTCAGTTGCATTTAGCCCCGATGGAAAATGTTTAGCTACAGGTGATGTAGTGGGTCAAGTTCGCATTTGGCAAGTTGTGGATGGACAGCAACTTCTCACCTTTCAAGGACATACCAATTGGGTATCGTCAATCACTTTTAGTCCCGATGGTCAACTGCTTGCCGTTACTGGCAGTAGTGAATCAACTGTGAAGCTATGGGAGGTTAAGACTGGACAGTGTGTACGAATTTTGCCAGGGCATACCGATTGGGTATCGTCGGTTGCTTTCAGTCCTAATGGTCAAACTCTGGCTAGTAGCGGTGATGACCGAACGGTGAGGCTGTGGGAGATTAGTACGGGGCAGTGTCTCCATATTTTGCAGGGTCATACTGATAAGGTGTGGTCAGTTGCCTTCAGTCGCGATGGTCAAACCCTGGCTAGTGGCAGTGATGACCGAACGGTGAGGCTGTGGGAGGTTAGTACGGGGCAGTGTCTCCATATTTTGCAGGGTCATACCGATTGGATACGGTCGGTTGCATTCAGTCGGGATGGTCAAACTTTGGCTAGTGGCAGTAATGATTCAACTTTGAAGCTGTGGGACTTTAGCACGGGTCATTGCCTGAAAACTCTACAAACAGATACTGATGGGATAGGAACAATTGCCTTTAGTCCTGACGGTCAAACCTTAGTTAGCGGTAGCGACGACTCAACAGTGAGGCTGTGGGAGGTTAGTACTGGTCAATGTCTCCGTATTTTGCAGGGTCATAACCATAGGGTGCGCTCAGTGGCATTCAGTCCCGACGGTCAAACTTTGGCTAGTGGCAGTGATGACCGAACAGTAAGGCTATGGGAGAGCAGTACTGGGCAATGTCTCCGTATTTTGCAGGGTCATAGCAATAGGGTACGGTCGGTGGCATTCAGCTTAGATGACCAACTGATTGCTAGTGGCAGTGGCGATCAAATGGTGAGGTTATGGGAGGTCAGTACTGGGCAATGCTTGAAAACTTTACAGGGTCATAGCAGTGGGGTACAGTCCGTTGCCCTTAGTCCCAATAGTCAAACCCTAGCTAGCGGTGGTGAACCAACTGTGCGGTTGTGGGAAGTTGCTACGGGTCATTGCCTCCATGTTTTGCAAGGTCATAGCCGTTGGGTACAGTCGGTTGCATTCAGTCGCGATGGTCAAATGTTGGCTAGTGGCAGTGGTGATTCAACAGTAAGGCTTTGGGAGGTTACTACAGGTCATTGCCTCCATGTTTTGCAAGGTCATAACAGTGAGGTGCGGTGTGTTGCCTTCAGTCCTGACGGTCAATTGCTAGCTAGTGGTAGTCGTGACGGAACGGTGCGGCTGTGGGAAGTTATTACTGGGCAATGCCTGAACACTCTACAAGGTCATAGCAATTGGGTAGAGTCTGTTGCCTTCAATCAGAATGGTCAAACCCTCGCTAGTAGCAGTCTTGACCAAACAGTTCGGTTATGGGATGTTCAAACAGGACAATACCTAAAAACTCTGCCAGGAGAAATCAGATGGGGAGAGTCCCCTGCATTCAGTCCCGATGGTCAACTTTTCGCGGGCGGCAGTAATGATGCAACTGTAGGTTTGTGGGAAGTCAGCACGGGGAAATGCCTGCAAACTTTGCGAGGGCATACTGATAAGATCTGGTCGGTTGCTTTCAGCTCGGATGGTCAAACCCTGGTTAGTGGGAGCCAAGATGAGACAGTTAAGATTTGGAATGTCAAAACAGGTGAGTGCCTAAAAACTCTAAGAGCCGATCGCCCCTACGAGGGTATGAACATCATGGGAGTTACAGGTTTAACGGAGGCTCAGAAAACCATGCTGAAAACTCTGGGGGCAGTTGAGAGTTGAAAATAGGATGAGGTCGCGCTGGGATGATTCCTAGTTCTAAGGGTGTGTTGTAGGCGTTGAGAAGGTGAGAAGGCGATGGCAACCGAACTTCAGGATTGCTGTTGCCAGAACCAGGGGACACAGAAATACTATCGCTTCCCTCCAGCGGGAAAGGTAATCTTAAATTCAGTTCCCTGAGTGCGATTCAGTTCAAGGGTTCCCTCTAACTGTTCGACCAATCCTTGTACAAGAGTCAATCCTAAGGATGTTGTTGTCGCGATGTCAAATTGCTCTGATATGCCGATGCCATTATCACGAACAATTAACGTCATCGTTTGATCGTTGTTGCAATGAAATTCAATTTCGATTTCACCTTTACCCTTGACTGGAAAAGCGTATTTCAAAGAATTAGAAACGAGTTCGTTAATAATCAAACTACAAGGAATAGCGGTTTCAATTTCCAGAAAAATATTTTCTACTTTAACATGTAAAACAACAGCCTCCAAGTTGACTTTATAAGAGTCAAACAAATGCATTGTTAATGCAGGAATATATTGGGCAAAATCAATATTGGCTAAATCATCAGAACGATACAATTTTTCGTGAATTAGGGCAATCGAGGCAATCCGATTTTGGCTATCTTGCAATACTAAAGCGGCTTCTTTTTCTTGAGTTCGCCTGAACTGCATCTGGAGAAGGCTACTGACAATTTGCAAATTATTCTTGACACGATGGTGAATTTC
>DATNQL010000341.1:0-8768 GCA_036704025.1 Stenomitos sp. | reverse complement strand
CCATTGCGCTCTGCTTACGTACCCTAAAGCATCGAGGTTGGCTCACCATTTCCTGGCATCCCCAAGCCGCTCGTATTTATTTGGGTGATCCACCCCCTCGAACTCCCGATACCTTTACCTTTAGCGACCAACTGCGTCACCAATTAAGTGGGCTGGCTCTAGTATCCATAGAAGTAATAGCACCGTGGGAGCGCGTATTAGACCTGCAATTTGCTCGACGACCCGGAGACCCCGTGAGCTATCACCTCTACGTCGAAATTATGGGCAAATACAGTAATGTCATCCTGGCGGGTGGTGACAATGTCATAATCACGGCAGCCCATCAAGTGAGTGCCCAGCAATCGAGTGTCCGTCCCATTCAAACCGGTCAGCCTTACGAAAAACCACCCGCCCTCATGGGTACAGCCCCTAGCTTGGACGAATCCCTAGAACGCTGGCAAGAACGAGTCAGTTTGGTACCGGGCGCATTGCAACGTCAGTTACTCAAAAGTTACCGAGGTTTGAGTCCCGCATTGGTGCGCTCCATGGCGCAAGCGGCTGGGCTTGATTCTGACCAATCCACCGAGAGCCTAAATGCCTCTGACTGGCAACGATTGTTTGAATGCTGGCAACAATGGCTAACAACTTTGGGGATTCACCGTGGGAAAGAAGATGGTACAAAGGAGTCGTCCTCTGTTGAACGTTCTCACCAGTCATGGGGTTTTCAACCCGGTTGGACTGAGCAGGGCTATACAGTCATGGGTTGGGGAGCCGTCCAATCAGCCGAGAATGTCCAAACCTTACTGAATGACTACTACACCGCCGAGCTAAACCAACAAGAATTTAACCAGCTTCATCACCAACTCAGCCAAAAATTGGGCAATGTTCTCGGGAAACTGCGTCAAAAAGCCTCAACCTTTACAGAACGCTTGCAGCAATCTGATCAAGCCGATCAATATCGGCAACAAGCTGACTTGTTGATGGCGCACCTCCAAGATTGGCAACCAGGGATGAAGTCAATTGTACTGCCGGACTTTGATACGGCTCAACCCGTGACAATGGCTTTAAACCCCGAAAAAAACGCCGTCCAAAATGCTCAATTGCTTTACAAGCGCCACCAAAAGTTGAAACGTGCTCGTCAGGCAGTAGAGCCGTTACTCCAAGAGGTACAGGGAGAAATTCACTATTTAGAACAAGTCGAGGCATCTTTAACTCAGCTCGATACTTACAAGTCCTCTGACGATTTACAAGCACTACAGGAAATTCGTGAGGAACTGATTCAGCAAAAGTATTTAGACTCCCCGGATCAACGAAATCGAGAGATGACAGATGTTTCTGAACCCTATCGCTATCGGACACCGAGCGGATGTGAATTATTAATTGGTCGTAACAATCGCCAAAATGACCAACTGACGTTTCGGACGGCAGGAGACTACGACCTGTGGTTTCACACTCAAGAGATTGCGGGTAGTCATGTTCTTCTCCGTTTAGAGCCAGGAACTGTGCCCGATGAAGCGGATTTGCAGTTTGCAGCGGATCTAGCAGCCCACTACAGTCGGGGGCGTCAAAGTGACCAAGTTCCGGTTGTGTACACGAAGCCTAAGCACGTCTATAAGCCTAAAGGCGCTAAACCGGGAATGACGGTTTATAAACATGAGCGTGTGCTTTGGGGGCATCCTCGGCAAGGGAGCAACTATCTTAGGGGAGAAGTTCACCTTTAAAGTTGTAAATTTTGGTTACAAAAAAATCGTATTCTCTGTTACAATAAATCAATAAAGAAATATTCCTGCTGCCGATTGGGAACGCGCAGCTTGGATTTCCCCAATGTAGAGCAACAACAAATTTATCACTTGTACAAAGACCAGCTACGGCGATAGCTGGTCTTTTTTAGACTCAGGGAAAAATTGAAATTGGACGGCTCATCCCAGTTAAGCAGCCGCGATCGCCTCCTGTCCATGTCTCCGCATCAGCTCCATGAGTTCATCTCGGTAGTCGTGGAATGTAGAGTGTCGCTTCACAGTATGGGTACGATGGGGCAGCTTGATCGAAATTTCCTTCCTCACCGTACCGGGACGAGTCCCTAGAGCGTAGATGCGATTCGAGAGAAATACGGCTTCCTCTACGTCATGGGTAATCATAAAGATTGTAATATTGGTGCGCTGCCACAGGTCTAGCATGAACTCGTGCATCGACTCTTTAGTATGGATGTCTAATGCACCGAAGGGTTCATCCATCAACAGCACTTTGGGTTCCGAGGTGAGAGCACGAGCGATCGCCACTCGTTGCTTCATACCACCGGATAGCTCTTTCGGCAAGGATTGGGCAAACTCAGTCAACCCCACCACACTGAGGTAGTAGCTAGCTTGTTCGCGCCGTTGTTTTTTGGGTACGCCTTGAAGCTTCAGCCCAAACTCAGCATTTTCTTGTACGGTCATCCAAGGATAGAGTGTGTAGTGCTGAAACACCATGCCCCGATCTGGCCCTGGCCCGGTGACGCATTGGCCATCAATGCTGACTTCCCCCAAAGTGGGAGTATCGAGTCCGGCAATCTGCCGCAATAGGGTAGATTTACCCGATCCCGATGCACCTACCGCGCAGATAAATTCACCCTGCTCAATTGTCATATTAATGTCCTTGAGGACAACTAATGATCCATTTTTTGTCTTGAAGTGCTTATGTAAATTGGTGATTTGCAGATACATGGATTAAACCTCTCAATAGAGAATAGGTATTCGTTATCAATTCACCTAGAGTAGATGCTGTAAAGTAGGTAACCTTTTCAGGGATGCAGTCAGTAGAAAAAGGGTTATCGCTTCTGGTTTGCCCACTTACAAGAAACCCTTAGACAGTATTGGAATAAAAGATCGAAGGTGAGTCCAATTACCCCGATGACGATTAATCCCACAAAAATTTCATCTGTCCTCAGGAATCGACCTGCCACACTAATCCGACGTCCTAAACCTTCCGTCGCTGCAATGAGTTCTGAGACAATGACTAATTGCCAAGCAGCGGCTAGATTGATTCGACAAGCATCAATAATTCCCGGCAAGACATGGGGAAAAATGACCTGAAATAAAGTTTGTAGACGGTTACCTCCCAACATGTAGGTTGATTCGATCAGGTCTTTAGGCACGAACTTCACCGTATCCATGACCATCAAGGAGTTAAAGAAAAAGACTCCGATAAAGATCAGAGTAATTTTGGGTTCTTCTCCAATACCGAGGTAGAGGATGAGTAAGGGAATAAACGCAGGTGCAGGCATATAACGCATCAACCCGAAGATCGGTTCGAGCAAGGCGCGAATACTGGCAAAACTGCCCATTAACACACCGACAGGGATGGAAAAAAGGGCTGCAAACAAAAATCCAACACCAACCCGCCATAGACTCGCTACAGTATCCTTGAGGAGTTCGCGAGTACTCCACAGCCGTCCAAACGCTTCCAGAACTTTAGCCGGTGAGGGCAAGAACTTAGGGTCTATGGTGCCAAATGTGGTTACCAACCACCACAGCAGTAAGGGAATTCCAATGGAAGTAATCACTAATGCCGTGTTCAGGGGTTTAGGGATGTCTTCGGCAATTTGCCAGAAAACAGTTGGTTTTAGTGTTGTCGGCCGGATGAATGAACGAATTGATCCAGGACTTTGATTCATGGTTGAATTCCATCAACGGTAAAGAATAAGACTTCTTAAAAACATTTATTGGGTTCGCCGATTTATGATGGATTAAATTTCTTGGCGTATGCCTGGACAAAGCGATCATCAAATAAACGGCTAGTGTCTGGTTGAGTTTTAGTTAGACCAACTTCTGTGATAAACTTACTCATTTCTTGGGCTGCAAACTGTAAGGAAGTCATGGTACTGCCCGGTTGAAACGCTTGTAGATTTTCCTCTAATGTGAATAGTTGAGTGCCGTCAGCATACTCCTGATATTCGTTAACCGTGACACCGGCTCGTTTTGCCATCATTTTGTAGGATTTGTCCCGATTTGTCTTTATATAGTCCAACGTGACAAACCAGGAATCAACAATGGCTTGTACCTGTTCAGGATGTTCATCCACAAACTTGCGTGTGAATACCAAGTGATCGGAAATTGCGCCAGGAAAATCTTTGGAACTGAAGAGTTCTTTACTATTCGGACGCTTCAATGCCTGAGTGGTAAAGGGGGCAAATACTGCCACGGCATCCACTTGCCCTCCCACAAATGCGGCTGCGGCTTTACCGGTTTCTAAAGGGATAAATTGAATATCTTGTGGGGATATGCCTGCTTTTTTGAGTCCTAACAGGAGCAGAAAGTGGTCAACGGTGCCTTCTTCTGCGGCAACTTTTTTCCCTTTTAAGTCGGCAACTGAGTTAATTCCCTGGCGGACAATCACCTTATCATTGCCTGTGGAGTTGTCGTTGACCAGCACCACCACTTGGTCGGCACCTCCGGCTACGGAATTAACCGTGTCGCCCAGGGTTTGGCTATTGGCATCAATCTGTCCTGCTGTGAGAGTACTGATCGATTCCAGATATCCATCAAACCACTTCAGGTCTACTTGAACGTTATTGGCTTTAAATATGCCTTCATCTTGAGCCACTTGCCAGGGAAACCAGCCAGGCCACGCACTAAAACCTAACCGAACCGCACCAATACCAGCTGAGGAGGCGGCATCCATGTCATTAGTCGTTTTGATGTAGACCGCAGGATTGGTGCAACCTATAGTCAACGTCAATGTGACCAGGAAAAGAAGAACATAGGAGAAAAGTGAGCGGATTTTCATGGCACATATTTCTTAAGGTGATTGACAGGGAATGGTTAACCTTTTAGAGCAATGATTTTTGCCAAGTGGTTATCTATTGGGTGTACTGGATAGAGTGATCGCTAATCCGTAACGTGTGTTACATCACATTCCGGCTGGGGTTGAATTTTAAATCTCTAACTTTTGGATACATCGCATCTCGGACTTCTGGGTGATACTAAACGTTTTTGAGTTGTGCGATCTTACAAAAGTAAGCATAATTGCTCAACATTTAAGAAGCACCAGAAAAACAATGCCAGATAAAACATACAGAACAAACATTCCAGAAATTGACCCAACTGAGATTGAAGATTCTCGGACTGCGCTTGCCGATGAACATCGCTCATTTCTGGAAAAAGTGATGGTCAAAAGCGGATTTGCCGATCTGTACGACGCCAGAGATTTTACTGAAGTTGTGTTTCGCGTTATGCGCGACTTAATGACAACAGAAACTATTGATCGCGTCGAAGCAGAACTACACCAAGAAGCAGTGCCAACTAAAGAGAAAGCCCTTCAAATGGAAGTCGCAGATCTCTGGAAAGATACCAATCCGATTGTGGGATTTTTGAGTCGCATTCGTAAACCTTTAAGAGGTCCAGCACCAGTTGGAATTGATTCCAAGCTATTTCTCACCAGAGTTGCCAATGAAGCAGGACTTCCAGGCACAATCGAGCGAGAACAGGCCGTGAAAGCGGTATTTTCTGCCACCAAAGATCAACTGTCTGAGGAGCGGATTCAGGAAATTGCCAGTTGCCTCCCTGACTATGTGCGTGGGCTTTGGGAGCAGGCTGAAGCTTAAATAGAAGTCTAGAAAAGTCGAGTCTGTTCGGGGGTGCTCATGGCGAACAGACTTCGCACTCATTGGGATTAGTATTATCTTCACCATCGATACCGAGATTACAGGGTCAATGGATAACCGATAGCTGCTGTTTGGGAATAGGCGATCGCTCAATTTGAGAACAGACCCAATCAAACCAAGTTTCTAACCCTTCGCCGGTCTTCGCAGAAACAGGAATAATCGTAACATCAGGATTCATTTGCCGCACATTAGCGATGATCTGATTCACATCTATATCCAGATGAGGTGCTAAGTCCATCTTGGTAATGAGTAAACAATCGGCTTCTTGAAACATCACCGGATATTTCAGTGGCTTATCTTCTCCTTCTGTTAAACTCAGCAGAGCGATTTTGGCGTGTTCACCCACTTCAAATTCAGCCGGACAAACCAAGTTGCCGACATTTTCCACCAGTACTAAATCGAATTCAGAAGGATTGTACTGATGCGCTAGCTGATGGATACCACCCGCTACCATTTTGGAATCTAAGTGGCAGGAACGTCCGGTGTTGATGGCAATCACAGGAACACCGTATTGACGAAGGCGATCAGCATCGAGTTCAGTCGTCATATCGCCTTCAATGACAGCCATCTTGAGTTTACGGCTGAGGGCAGCTAGCGTCTGTTCTAGGAGAACAGTTTTACCTGCACCGGGAGAGCTCATGACGTTGAAGCAAGTAATGCCCCACTCATCAAAATGGGCACGATTGTGGTCGGCTCCTTCCTGGTTAGCATGGAGTAAGTTAATTCCTAGGGCAGCATCAAAGGTTTGGTGCATAGTTTGGTAATGGGTAATGGGTGATGGGAAGTAAGGGCAGGTTTTGCACAAAAGTGATCTTCAAGCAGTGAACAGCGATGCGCTGAGTAGAGCCGATTCGCTAACAGCTAAACCCACCTCTACCAACGAAAAACTTCTTTGCCTCATGTGGGGTGGACATCTTGCCCGCCCACAACCATTACATTAGGTTGTGCGTATTCAACGCGCTCGATTTTCAGCTCTCGCCCAGAGCGGATGTCTTCCATCGGAGAGTTACAGTCTGGGCAGGCATATTGAATGCCGATTTCGGGACGATATTCCTGTTGGCAGCGATGACAAAAGGCAATTAATGGAGTTTCCTGAATCACCAGTTTTGCTCCATCTAAAAAGGTGTTGCGTGTCTGAACTTCAAATGCGAATTGTAAGCTCGCGGGTTCTACACAAGTGAACTGGCCTACTGTGAGATAAACATGAGAAATTTGGGGGTGTTCGGGTTGTGCTTCCCACCAATCCCGCACGGTTACAATTAGTGCTTTGGTCATGTCAGTCTCGTGCATTGTTTAAGTCCACGCTACGAGTTCGGGCTGGGATTCGGGATGAATGTAGGCGGGTTTCTCCTTGCGCGGAAGCTGACCAGATAGCACCAGATGCGCCATTGTGTCGCAAATTACGCGAGTAGCCATTAGAGATGTAATATCACTAATGTCATAAGGTGGGGACACTTCCACCACTTCCAACCCACAAACGGGAGCCTTTTGCACAATCTTGCCTAGCAGATGGAGGGCTTCGCGGGGGAGGAGTCCACCGGGTTCGGGCCAGCCTGTACCAGGGACAAAGCCTGCATCAATGCAGTCAATATCAAAGCTGATGTAAACGCAGTCAGTGCCATCCAGTGCCCTTTCCAGAGCAAAATCTACGGCGGCATCTAAGCCCATTTCGGTAATGTCGGTTACGGTTAGGATATTATGACTGGCCCGTTCCCGGTAGAATTTGATGCCCTCGCGAGGGCATTGCCAACCGCCAATCCCTAATTGCACTAAGTTCTTTGCCGGGGCATTCTTCATGTTTGTGGCATGGAACCAAGGACAGGTGTGCATCCGCTCATCGAGGTCGGTTTCTTGGGTATCGACGTGCCTATCAAAATGAATAATGCCCACTTTCTTGTCGCCCAAGTGCCGACAAATACCCCGAACAGTCGGGAAACCAATGGAATGGTCACCCCCTAAAATAATCGGAAATGCTCCAGAGCTAAAAATGTGAGCAATACCTTTGGAAATTTGGTCAAATGACTTTTCATTGTTGGCGGGAATGGTGAAAATATCGCCCACATCACAAAGTTTGATTTGTTCGCGCAAATCAATTCCTAATTCAAAGTTGTAGGGCGTATACAACGCAGAAATGCGGCGAATCCCCTGGGGACCAAAGCGAGTACCGGGACGATAAGTTGTTCCAGAATCGTGAGGTACACCCACGATCGCCACATCATACTCCCCAACCCTACGGACATCCTCTACATAGGGTGCTTTCATGAAGGTGTTGATACCCGCGTAGTGAGGGAGTTCACCGCGAGAGAAGGTGGGAATAGTGCGATCGCGAATACTTTCTGCGGCTTCCAATCCATATTCCAGCCCCTTCGACACCTCCTGCTGCCAACCCGTCTGCGGTAATCGAGCCTCCAACTCCAGCGCCCGTTGTGCCTGAGTCGGATAATGCCCATTTCCATCTGGACTTTGAAACAGAGGGTTTTCAGAATTATTTTCTGTCATTTGCACTCCTGAGAAGTTTTCCAAACAATTGACATGAGCGAGTTGGATCGAACAACATGAGGAATCAATGCAAAAAGCCCAGGAGAGGACACAATCAGTCTGATCAACTGATGTTTCTCCCGGGCTTTTCTCCCGCCGTGTAACCGACTCATCCAATACTTCAGAACGTAGAACGCTTAGATGAGCCAGCTTGCTTCTCTCGGACCAGCATTTGCATAAGGCAAACCGGAACCCTAGAAGCTGTTAATTTTTCCTTTCGCTCTGTACTTTTGAACGACTTCAAAACAGTTTAAGGTTGTCACCCAATCACTAAGCAGTTGAGAAAACTTTAAACGTTACAGAGGATATCCTGGACTTTACTTGTGGAAGACTAACAATGAATCCATCAATAAAATGTAGCGAAAGCTACCAAAAACCTGACGGATGCGCCAGTTTATGAGGTAAATGTGAATTTTTCTTGACAAATTAACTCAACTCTCAGGACGGCTCAACTCTAGATTCCAGGCCATGGCTAGAGCGTCGGTCCAGTAATCGCAATTGGGGGTTAGCATGACCTTGAGGGTTGACACAACAGTTGTGAGCTACCCGATTGAATGAAGTTTTGCAAAGCATTTCTCATTGAAGTCCAACAGGAAAAAACCTCATGCAT
>DATNQL010000340.1:0-6055 GCA_036704025.1 Stenomitos sp. | reverse complement strand
AAGCGATGCTTGAACCGCACCGCAGGGTTGCCTGTTTCTAGCATCATTACTGCCCCAATTGGGTAAGAGAGCGAAACACTAGCCAATAAGCTACTTATCTGCTCATTGTGCCAAACCCAGCTGCGCTGGAAATCTGGTAGCTGAGTTTTTCCCTCTTTGGTACTTTGCAATACTTGCTGTAATGATTGTCTGATGCTCTGAGAATTGGCAATTGCTGGCATATAGCGTATGTTTATTGATCTCAGTATGGCGTTTGGGAAAGCCCTATATAAAATATTAAAGTCCTTTCCAATTTCCGTTAACTGAATCGCATTACCTTAAAAAGAGGGACTAAGCCCACCGTACTAAACGGTTGGTAAGATTCCTGCTGATACAGCTTTGAGATTGACTTGTTGGCGAATATTTGAGATTGCTTCCAGCAACGGACGCGTAGTTGAATCGAATCTCCCTCATGATTAATCCGCAAACAATTTCGCGCCATATCTGCTCTGCTTAGCACCGCGACAAGTTGATGCCATCCTAACTTAGGGATTTAAGCGATCGCAGATTCTTCCATCTCAAGCTACAGCACTTTGCGAGACAGCAAATTGGCGTAACTATAACCCAAGCACGATGCTAGCCGATTGCTGCTAGTGATAGCAATATTAAACCCCTTACTGCATGATGGGTTTAAAGCTATGAATTTTAACTTTTTTGACCTATTTTGGATTTTTTTGGTTTTCTCCTCACTCCAGCCTTGGTGGCAAAAACGCCAGATGGAAGTCCGTCGCGTGCAAACCCTCCGATCATTTGAGCAACAGCGACGCAGCCGAGTTATTTTGCTAATTCACCGACAAGAGTCCGTAAGCTTCCTGGGAATTCCGATATCCCGCTACATCTCAATTGAAGATTCAGAACAGGTGTTGCGAGCGATTCGTTTCACACCGCCTGATGTTCCTATCGACTTGATTCTTCATACGCCAGGAGGACTGGTGCTTGCCACAGAGCAAATTGCCAGAGCACTCATTCGCCACCAAGCCAAAGTCACTGTTTTTGTGCCTCATTACGCGATGAGTGGTGGCACCATGCTAGCTTTAGCCGCTGATGAAATTGTCATGGATGCCAATGCCGTCTTGGGACCCGTCGATCCGCAACTGGGCAATATGGCAGCGGCAAGTGTCCTCAAAGTTGTGGAACAGAAGCCCATTGAGAAAATTGACGACCAAACCCTGATTATGGCAGACCTATCCCGCAAAGCTCTACAACAAGTTCAGCGGTTTGTGCGGACGCTTTTAAAAGACCAAGTCCCGCAGCCGAAAATTGCTCCAGAAAACATTGAAAAAATTATTGAAGCCCTGACTACAGGAAAAGTCACTCATGACTATCCCGTCACAGTTGAGGAGGCGACAGAACTAGGTTTACCGATTACCGTTGGTCTGCCGCCTGCCATCTACAATCTCATGGAGTTATACCCACAACCTCAAGGAGGACGTCCTTCTGTGCAATATATCCCGATGCCTTATGATCAGCGTCCGGCGTTACCAGAGCCTAAGGGAAGACCTTTACCGGAGTCAGCTAAGTTTTAAGTCACAGGATGCTAAAGGCTAAGACTTTAGGGTGACGCAGGAGGACTCGTCTGTGGTGATGGGCTAGGTGACGGGCTGGGTGATGGGCTGGGTGACGGACTAGGTGGTATTGTTTGAGGGGTTGCCCGTGGGGTTGGGGTCGGCGTTGGTTTGGGACTGGGAGTGGGTGCTGGCGTTGGCGTTGATGTTGGCTTACCCAGAATGTTTTTTGCCTCCTGATCCAGTCGCTGCCGAACTTGTAGGTTAGCCATTCCCGTCACTGGCAAACTCACTTGCTCCTGAAACCGCTTGATAGCCGCTTCAGTGGCTGCATCATAAAACTGATTAATGGGTAAGGCGGGGCTAGGCTGAAGAGTCAGGTTCAGGTTGGATTTGAGAATTTTTACGATATTAGCTGCAAAATTCTGGGTCTGAGGGCCAGCAACCCCATCCACCTGTAACTTGTATCCCTGTTGAAACTGTCGAATCGCCGTTCGGGTTGCGTCATCTTTGAGGGTATTTCCTGGGGTAACATTGTAGCCTAAGCCACGCAAAACAGAGCGAAACTCGCTAGGGGTATAGTCCCGGCTACGCTGGGCAAAGGCGACTTCACAACTCACCACACTGGCGGCTAAACCCAAGCCAATAATGGCAGCAGGTACTCCATATCGATTCCACATCATTTACATTCCTCACACCACTGATTGAGCTGATCACAAATTGAACAGGTATAGTTGAATCTGAAAGATGCTGTTCCTGATAATTGATATACTATTTTTCTTGTTTTAGACAATACCAATTTGATGGACAAAACGCAAGGATAGCAACGCCTTTTCATGGGTCTGCTGCCAGGGCTGTATGGCTTCTGTAAGATTAGATAATTGAGCAGAGCAATTCAGTCCTATATTTAACGAATTTTGATGCCTCCGCTATATAAATAAATGATGTTTGGAATTCACTCCTCTGGGATGAATAATCTCTAACGACAAAAAACATGTCCTCCTTGCCAAAACTAACCCCAATTAAATCTAAAACGCAAGTGCGTCGGAGCCTTTGGTTTGAAAGAGTCATGGCGCTCATTGCATCAACCAATCTGCTTCTTGTTCTGTTTGACTTGAGCTACATCCCCTTACGAAATTTCTGGCTTCAGGGCAGAATCACGATTCCTTTGCTCAATCAAACGGTTCAAGTTCCTCTACCGCCAATCGCCAGTTGGTATGACCCATTCAAAGGGATTGAACTCAACCGAGATACGGGGAAATATTTGGAAACCGTAGATAATCTGGAGAAGCAGCTTGGATTGATGGAGTTGCCTCCCCTACAAAATCAAGAAATTATAGCCCGATTGCGCTCACAACAGACGGCAGAAATCCTCAAAGCACTGCGTCTTCAGAGTGAAGAAATGGTTAATAATAATCCCTTTCTAGATGCCAATAAGACCGGCACTCTGGAAAAAATCAAAAACCGGATGCGTGAGCATCTTCCTAATCTGAACAATTCATCCAAAGAATCATTTAGGCAATTTTGGAGCCAAAGTCACTTAGAAAGAAATGGTATCAACGGAGAAATTACTTTTTTTAATGAAAAGATTCGACCTTTAATAGAAACCAACTACTATCGCCCAATTGGAGAGAATGGCGAATTTATAGACCGCTTTTGGAAGCTTGACTTCCCCTTTGTACTTCTGTTTGGTTTAGAATTTCTAGCACGTACCTGGCTGATCAGCCGCCGTCATACGTCTATAAGTTGGCGAGATGCCATGTTGTGGCGTTGGTATGACCTCTTCCTCATACTACCGTTCTCTCTAGTGCCGTTTTTGCGCTATGGCCTGCTACTGCGAATCATCCCTGTCACCATTCGGTTAAGTCAGGCGAAACTGATAGACCTAGAGCATATCCAAAAGCAAATGAGTCAGGGCTTTGTTGCCACCATCGCTGAAGACTTGACGGAAGTTGTAGTGGTTCGGGTGATTAATCAAGTCCAAGGCTCGATTCGTGGAGGCGACTTGGCTCGATGGCTCTCCCAACGGGAAGTTCGACCCTATATCGACCTCAATAATACTGATGAAGTGGCAGCGCTCACAACGTTGCTCACGCAGCTCGTGGTTTATCAAATTTTGCCCAAAATTAGACCGGATTTAGAAGCCTTGCTGCAACATAACCTGGAAAAAGTAATTAAGCAGTCTCCGGCTTACCAAAGCCTTGAGCAAATACCAGGACTCGGACAACTCCAGCACCAACTCACTGAACGATTGACGAAAGAACTCATTCAGGCGGTCTACGATGGTCTCAATGCAGCAATGGAAGAAGACCCGGTTGGAGACCAATTGCTGAAACAATTAATTGAACACTTGAGCGAGGCTTTAGGGACAGAAATACAGGCGAAGCAGACCTTACAAAAAATTCAGACCTTATTGACGGATTTATTGGAGGAAGTCAAGATTAATTACGTCGAGCGCTTGTCTGAAGAAGACTTTGAGGAAATCTTAGAACAAACTCGAGCCATCCGCCAAATTGCTCAGCAGTAACGCTAGTGCCCGAAGGCTGAAGGCAGGAGACTGAAGGCTGAAGGAAAGAAAGTTTATACCGTAAGCTTTTTAACCTTTTTCCACTGGATAGTTATTTCCGCCATGCTGCACTAGTCTTTGTGGGCAGACTCAAACAACCCATCAACCATCCAACTCTCAATCCCTCATCGTCCGTCACAGGTAGGGCAGATTGCGCTACACTCGAACATAGCAGGAAGTCTTTGCGATTTGCTGTGGGGCTTCTTGTTGGAAGAAATTTTACCTGGAAGTGGGGTTGACCCACTTTTTTTGTTGTTGGAGTGCTTCAATGACTCATCCCCTAATTCCCCAACTCATCGATTTGGCGACGCCAGTAGCCGAAAATCTGGGATTGGAAGTCGTCGGGGCCGTTTTTCACACGAACAGACGCCCCCCCGTACTGCGTGTGGATATCCGTAACTGCGCTGATGATACCAGTTTGGATGACTGTGAACGGATGAGTCGGGCACTGGAAGAGCAGCTCGATGCTTTAGATCTCATTCCAGACTCCTATGTTTTGGAAATTTCCAGTCCTGGGATCTCCCGTGAACTCACGACAGACCGAGAGTTCATTTCTTTCAAAGGGTTTTCTGTCATTGTCAAGACATCTGAACCTTTTGAAGGTCACACCGAGTGGCGCGGACAGTTAATTCGCCGGGATGAAACCGGAGTTTACCTGAACCAGAAAGGTCGTGTCCTTGCCATTCCCCGTCCACTGATTATCAGGGTGCAGTTGGAAGAAAAGGTTTGAATTCGGGTTGAAGGTGAAAAGGTTGCAAACGCCTAGCCGCTTCTCGTTCATTTGAGTCGAGTAGCTTCTCTAGGAGGCGTTCATTGTCGTTTCTGTTTGGACAAAACTGGGCAAGAGTCAGCACAAGCAGCTCTTTCCCAGAGCAAACGGGACGCCATCGCTTCTCACTAGAGTCCCCCCTTTCCCCAGCGAGGGAAGTGTCGGCTCAAACATTCAACGGGTCAACCTTCAACCCGCAGACCAACCCTTCAACTTGCATCTATTCATCATTCATTACGGAGATTTGCTTATGTCAATCGTTGCCTTACCGGGCCTAAAAAAGATGATTGAGGAAATCAGTCAAAGTCACAATTTACCGAAATCTGCCGTTCAACAAGCGCTACGAGAAGCCCTCTTAAAAGGATATGAGCGTTATCGTCGCGCTCAACGTCTTGATCGGTTCCATTTTGAAGAAGACTACTTCAATAACTTTGAAGTCGATCTGGATATTGAAGAAGAAGGCTTTCGTGTCCTATCGACCAAGACGATTGTTGAAGAAGTTAGCAACAGCGACCATCAAATTTCACTGCAAGAAGTTCAGGAAGTGGCCTCCGAAGCGCAACTGGGAGATTCAGTTGTTTTAGATGTAACCCCAGATCAAAGCGAATTTGGGCGGATGGCGGCTATTCAAACCAAGCAAGTACTCTCCCAAAAATTACGCGACCAGCAACGTAAACTCATCCAAGAAGAGTTTGAAGAACTAGAAGGCACGGTTTTACAAGCTAGAGCACTGAGATTTGAACGCCAATCAGTAATTATGGCGATCAGCAGTGGCTTTGGTCAGCCAGAAGTCGAAGCCGAATTGCCCAAGCGGGAGCAGCTCCCCAATGATAACTATCGCATCAATGCCACATTTAAGGTGTTTCTCAAAAAGGTGCGGGAAGGCCCTCACCGGGGGCCACAGCTTGTCGTTTCTAGAGGGGCGGCGGGTTTGGTGGTTTATCTATTCGCTAACGAAGTCCCCGAAATCGAAGACGAAGTTGTACGGATTGTAGCTGTGGCACGGGAAGCCAACCCTCCCTCTCGCCATGTCGGTCCTAGAACTAAAATTGCCGTGGATACGTTAGAGCGAGATGTTGATCCGGTCGGGGCTTGCATTGGGGCTAGGGGATCGCGGATTCAAGTTGTGGTCAATGAATTACGGGGGGAAAAAATTGACGTGATTCGCTGGTCGCC
>DATNQL010000339.1:0-1546 GCA_036704025.1 Stenomitos sp. | reverse complement strand
ATAATGCAACAGATCAAGCCCATTCTTCACACACCGACAGCGTTCGCCAAAGCGAAAGGTTTCTGCTTGTGCCTGAGAGTGAACGCCAATGGTACCGGGAAACTGCGTTGCTACCTGTTCAATGATCCCATCCATCGCCTCCGTCAACGAACCCATGCTGACTAAGTGGGCAACAGGAATCGTAAAAAAGGGCGTCAGGTAGAACGGTAACCAATCATAGGCGAAGTTGAGGATTAAGTCATAGTCGGCTTGCACCTGTCGGGCATAATCCCACATATTCGCCAACACCGAAGACGCTGGGATGATGATGGGTGCGTCTCGTCCTTGAGTTTGAGCACTAATTTGTGGGTTTCCAGCAATTTCAACGAGGGGCATTCCCCAAGCGGTAGACCCTTTTGCCGCCACAATGGTTAAGGTATGACCCCGCCGTATTTGTTCTGTGGCAATGTTACGTAGAGTGAGTTCAACGCCACCTCCTAATCCTGAACCTAAAGGACCAATCGGGTTAGAGACAAATAGCAGCCTGAGCGACTTTTTGGGCGTTGGGGTAATGGGCATGAACTTTTAATTTTAGATGGGGAATCGCAGATACACGCCGTGCTACACCGATGAAAAAAGGTGTTTCACCACGTTGACCCACGTCCATTGATGATGCAAAAAGTCAGATCGTTCTAACGATTGGAAAGCATTTCAGCTTCGGATTCTTTAAGTTTGACAGGAATTTGTGCCAAAGTCACAGAACCAGACCCCTCTAAAATCGGTTCACTTGGGTTCAGGGATGCTACGGCTTGGTTCTGAGTTTCAACCTCAGCCGATTGCTGAAACAGAGACTGTAACTTCTGGGTGATGACCTCTCGCTGATTGATCAGATAAATACTAACTAACGTTAGGCTGACACCCACCCATTGCAGAGGACTCAAGACTTCTGACAACAACCAATTACCAAACAGCAGGGCAAATACGGGGGTGAGAAAGGTGAGGGAGCTCAAACTCGTGAGATTACCACTGGAGGCAAAATAAAAGAATAGACCGTAGGCGATCGCACTGCCAAAAATCGTGGAATAAGCTAATGCCGCCCAACCCGATAAATCAATATTCACCCACTGTTGAGATTCCCAAAGCCCCGAAAGACCAAATAAGGGTAATCCACCAATAATCATGTGCCAGCCGGTCGCCATCACAGGGTCAGCATATCGCGTCACATATCGAATCATCACCGTCCCTACTGCCATGGACAGCGATGCCAACAGCATCAGCCACTCTCCACTCTGAAATAGCTGCTGTAAGCCCATATCTAACGTCAGGGAACCGCCTTGAAATAGGCTCAAAATCCACGCATCCGGCAAACCAATCAGACTAATTCCCAAGACTCCAATACCGAGTCCTAACCATCCCCATAATCCAATCACTTCACCAAACAGTAACCCCGACAACAGCGCCACCGCTAGGGGTTGCGAGTCAATCATCACAGAACCTAAGCCGGCTCCCGTTCTCACCAATCCTTCGGCAAGAAATCCTTGAAACAATGCTCCATCCACCAAGGCAA
>DATNQL010000338.1:0-4029 GCA_036704025.1 Stenomitos sp. | reverse complement strand
TTATACGGAGTTTATTATCACTTTGCCGAAGCTTTGAGCCGTTTGAGCTAGAAACCTTGCCTCAAGCAATCGCGATGATATCTGGTTTATAACATACAGTGGTAGGGCGTTTTTCCTCCCACCTGTTCTAGAGGTTAGCTTCCAGAGTGCCCGGAGGTTTATGTGACTTTTGAGAAAGAGCCAAGCGACGTGACACCAGCCAGAATCTTAATTGTGGATGATGAATCAGAGTTAGAGCGTCTAATTAAACAGCGATTAAGGAAGAAGATTATTGCTAAAGAAATTGAATTGATATTTGTTCGTAATGGTAAAGAAGCATTAGAAAAAGTGAAAAGTGAACACCAAATTGATATGGTGTTGACTGATATCAACATGCCGGAGATGGATGGTCTCACCTTACTCAACAAACTGCGCGAAATTGATGAGACGCTGAAAGCCGTGGTGATTTCAGCCTATGGCGATATGAAAAATATTAGAACTGCCATGAATTGCGGTGCTTTTGACTTCATCACCAAGCCGATCAATTTTGAAGATTTAGCCATTACCATCAATAAAACATTAAAAGATGTCAAAGAAATGAGAGAAACTTTGAAGCAGTTGCAACAGACCCAGCTTCAACTCATCCAGCATGAAAAAATGGCAGTTCTCGGTCAGTTAGTCGCCGGTATTGCCCACGAAATGAATAATCCGCTAACCTGTATTGCCGGCTATACTGAACTATCCCATGAGGGAGCCAGACATTTAATTAACCATATTCAACTCTATCAAGAAAAATATCCTGAGCCAGGATTAGAGATTGAACAAGATGCCAAAAATATAAAATTAGATTATTTTTTACAACGCTTACCTAGGATGCTTTCTATCATGGCAGAAAGTACCAGCCGACTCGTTCATATTAGTAACTCCCTGCGGACTTTTTCGCGTGGAGATATAGATTCTCAAGTATTAGTCAATATTCACGAGGGAATTGATAGTACTTTGATGATTTTACAACATCGATTAAAAGGTAACAATAATCGTCCAGAAATTCAAGTCATTAAAGTTTATGGAGAAATTCCTTTAATTAAATGCTATTTGGGGCAACTCAATCAGGTATTTATGAATATTTTGGCAAATGCAATCGATGCTTGTGAAAGCTCAAATCAGAGCCGTACTTTAGATGAAATTACTGAACGACCTAATATCATCACGATTAAAACTGAACTGAGTGAAAATCAGCAAAGTGTCGTGATTAAGATTAAAGACAATGGGACCGGGATGACAGAAGACGTTGAGCCGAGAATCTTTGACCAATTATTTACAACCAAAGCCGTTGGGCAAGGAACAGGATTAGGGCTATCGATTAGCCGTCAGATCGTGGAAGAAACCCATGGGGGTCATTTAACTTGTCATTCGGTTTTGGGAGAGGGAACAGAATTTACGATCGCCATTCCCATGACCTAAAAAAATAAATATTTATCCTTCAACTTTCATTCTTGAGTTAGCCCTGGAGGTCGGTAAACACGAATCGATTGAATCGGAAAATTCCCCTTTTCGTTAGGGATAATTTCAAGCTGATGTTTGGCATTACTCAAATTTTGTGCCAATGTTGTCAGATACTCTTGGCTTGAGTCTTCAACCTTCGGTACAACATATTCATCCACGAACATGGGTAAAACTTGCCACTTAATCTCAAAGCCTTTGGGAATCGGCTGATGAGAGTATTCATAAGAATTTTTCAACCACCAGTTTTCCGGTTCAATCACGACTCGACCGGATTTAGACACAAACTTGCGATCGCTAACACCGCTACCATCAAACCCTGTCTTAGAACCTCTGACTTCAAATTTAAATTGGCTGGCATCTTCGTTAATTTCAGTAATTCGCGCCGTCCAATCTTCAATCATCAGAGGTTTTTCCCAAGAGACTTGTAGGATGGCAGGCCAATCTACACCAATCCCTTGACTCGGTCGCGTCAGGGTATAAAGTTCAGGAAATTGGGAAGGGGGTTTACCATCAATTAAAATCCGTCCTTGGTGGGATTTACTATCAGTACTTTTGGCAGCTATCGCATCTACTCGGTTCCCCTCAAACTCTAGAACCAGCTTGCCATTTTTCCACTTCACATCTTTGCCAACAACATACGTTTTCACCCAATCTTTCCATGCAGCGGTAGTAAATTTTGGGTTGTAGCGTAGTTGTCGCTTGACGAGACTTCCCAAGAGAAAATTGCCGTGCGCGTTTAAGTGGATGTCGTCGGATAGTAAATCTTTGGGTTTCAATCGATTATCTTTTAAGTATTGCTTCCAAGGTTCACGTATCTCGATCAATTCACTTCCATACTTTTGAGCCATCTTCGGTAACCATTCCGTGGAATGAGCGTCGTGCCACTGGTAAGCCTTGAGCTTTTCTTTGTTATCCAAAAACGTACCTGTGGGTAGCCAAGTGATGTGGTCGGAGTGAAAGGCAATTTCGCTGGTTGTGCGGCGTCGCACGTTGGCGATAATTGACTCATATTCCGGTTCTGACCCATAGACATGGAAGATTAAAAGATCAGGATAGAAGGGGTATAAATCATGTTCAGCAGGACGAATGAGCAAAGGAGAAGCGAATCCCCCAATCGCACGATTCTCGATTTGCAAATCCGCGTCAGGAAAGCGTTGCCTCAAGTCCTTGGCGACCTCAAGCCACCAATCCTGTTTCGTAATTGATTGACCGTAGAAAAGAATTCGTACCCGATGGCGATTCTTGGGAGTGCTGGTTGCCAACAGCGTCATAGTCCGCTGGATTTTCGCACCAAAATAGGAGTCATCTTTCGCTGGTGCTGGTGGTGGATAGTCTGCCGTTTTGTCTAATGCTCTCAACATCGGAACGACTTGCACAACCAAGATCAGGAAAGCTAAAGATAGGCATAGCTTCCACCAATGCCGACGGATAAATTGATGGATG
Source organism: Stenomitos sp. (assembly GCA_036704025.1). Lineage (GTDB taxonomy): Bacteria > Cyanobacteriota > Cyanobacteriia > Cyanobacteriales > Coleofasciculaceae > Allocoleopsis. The sequence continues at coordinate 1,101 of DATNQL010000338.1, read as the reverse complement.
GTAGATTTCATAGATGGATATGACTAACCTTCAAACCTTCAACTCCTCAATTTTCAGCCTTCAATTTATTCGGCTGAGGTTGTAGAAGTTGAGGACTAACGACATTGGGGGAAAGTAGCCCTATCCAGGCCAAATTCTGGGTATAGTAAGCAGATTCGTCATCCCAAATTCCCTGTTTATATTGTGGTAAGAGTTTATCCTTAACTAACTGCTGGGCTAAATCGGGGCTGGTTATCCGAAAGGCCGGTATGAGCATCGCGTATTGGGATGTCGCCTCGTAGTTCACCGTCGGTTTTCCCTGGAGGTCAATTCGAGCATTCAATCGCTTTTGCTCACGCCATTGTTTCTCTAGGTGTTTGGTCGCTGTACTGAGATATTTTTGAGCTTCGGGAGCGTTAAACCAAGCCGCATCCCAAGCCACTCGCCACCAAACTCGATAGGCATCAAAACTATAGACGCTCTGAAGCTTGCTCTGAGGCGGTACCGGCTGGTACTTTCCCGTTTGGGTGTCTAGAGCAATCCAGTCACTGGGTAAGCCAGCCGCAGAAACCTTGGACGACTGTTCGAGTGCCTCGTAGCTACTTTTAACCAGACTCATCCAATCGTGCTCTTTGTCAACCTGGGCAAAGAGGCGAAAAGCATAAGGGGCAAAGTAAGAAGGATTGAGATAGATAGTCGTGGGCGTGGGCGCAAAGGCTTCTGCCGGTCCTGGTAGGAGATAGCGTTTACCTCCCGGCACCTCAATGGTGGAAAAGTACCACAAATCTCGCAGCTTGCGGCGTGCTAAATTCAGGTATTCCGGTTGATTCCAGCGGCGCGAGGCCAGGATGAGAGCCGTAATTGCATCAATGTCCGCATCACTGGCAAAATTTTTGTCAATGGGTCCCCATTTTCCGGGTTGAGCCTGTCCCCACTTCCACGCCCAAAGTTGGTCGATGTCAGTGCCTGTCTCAGAAAATCGATGGAGGTTTTTTTCCGCCCAGTCTAAGGAGAGAGCGAACGTAGTTGGGTCATCAATCAGAACCGCTCGCAGCATAGCATAAGCTTGTCCTTCAGAGGTAGAGCGATCGCTATCTTCATAGTCGATGACTCGCCCATCAA
>DATNQL010000337.1:0-2995 GCA_036704025.1 Stenomitos sp. | reverse complement strand
TGTGGACTTCATTAACAACAGCGGTTTTACCAATTCCCGAAAAGCCGGCTACTAATATCAGTTCGATTGGGGATTTTGCCGTCCTCAAATTTATTTTCCTAGGTGGAGTTGGGATTGTGGATGGGGAAGACACAGGAGAAGTGAATCCAGAAATCTCGGTAGACATTTCTCCCCTACCGCTGACTCGATCAAATGCGGCTAACAGCGTGGCAACTTCGGCTTCTCGCCCATAAAGTTTTTCGGGAATCACAAAGCGATCGCAGATATCTTTTTCGCCTAATTGAAAGGGTTGAATGCTGCCATTTTCTGAATATTGTTGCAAACAGGTTTCCAAGTCTGCTCGCAATCCAAACGCACTCTGATAGCGTTCTTCTGCCGTTTTTGCCATCAACTTCATCACGATATCATTTACCTTCTGAGGTATCGATGGCACCAGTTCGATAGGTGGAGTTGGAATTCTGGCAATATGACAGTGAACTAACTCAATAGAGTCGCTCGCTTGAAAAGGCAGTTGTCCGGTTAGCAGTTCGTAGAAGGTAACACCCAATGAGTAAAAATCCGTGCGGTAGTCAATTCCTCGATTCATCCTTCCGGTTTGTTCCGGAGACATATAAGCAAGGGTTCCTTCTAAAACATTGGGGTTTTTAATTTCTTGACTCTCTCTAGGCAATAAAGAGGCAATACTGAAATCAATGATTTTTATTTGCCCATTTTTGGGGTGAATTAAAATATTATCGGGCTTAATATCTTTATGAATAATTCGATGGCGAATTAATCCTTCTAAGGCTTGGACAATCTGAACCGCAATATTGAGAAATTCTTTGAGGGAATTAGCATTTCTTCCCATACCCTCTGTGTTTCCCACTTTCTGCTTGAGGGAAACGCAGCCATTGTCTTCCATGACTAAGGCATAACCATTGCGGTAGTTTTCCAGGGCTAAGGGTTTAACAATCCCAGGCAGATCAAGATTTTTGGCAATAGTGTACTGATTGCGGAACTGTACCAATTCCTTGAACGTAGGATATTCACTTAACAGCAATTTCAGCACGACCGATTTTTGGTCATGAGATCGCACCCCTCGATAAACCTGGGTTCTAGAGCCGGAATAAATTTTGTCAAAAATGCGATATCCGCTCACTGTCACACAAGTGCTGCTCATGATGATCTACCTTGGAAGCATTTCAGTTTTGCAAATAGATTTCACCTCAACCCTCCTAACTTCTCTCGCCAGTTTCCGGAGAAACAAGAGATGTTGTTTCCTTTCTGGCTGAAGGTTGGCAAATTGTAAATGACCTACCGTTGGAGTGTTGTAAGTTAAGAATACTCCATGTGGCAGGATGCATTTGAGGACTTGAGAAAATTGGGGAATTACCAGATAGACCCAGGCAATTTTTGTCAAGGTTCAATGACTCAGCTAAGAATTGGGATGAAGTGTGGAGTCAAAATTCCCCTCAGTGAGATGCACTCGCCGATCTTTGCCAATTTTGACCCGGTCAGCCGCTGGTGCTGATATTTTACCGAAGAAGACGCGGAGAGTATGAGTGCGTGGTTCGGCAGGCTCACCTGCCGCGACGAGAGACATGGAACGCGTAGGCGCGTGAATGTCCAAGGGTTTAAAGCTGCGTACCTCAAGCTTTGCTGTCCAAATCTTGGATTGGGTAGCCTGAAATGGGACGGGGTTCCAATCCTCGTCCCATTTCTGTCCCCGCGTCTCCCCTTCATCAGGTTAATCAGGGGAGGCGTCGGGTGGGGTTTGCTCTTGATGCAAAAAGGGGATGCTCCCTAATTACCGGACGCTCCGACAGGTGAACCCGCTTCATTCAAAAGTTGCACCAATCGCTGTCGTAACGTCTCTAACCCTAGGCGTTGAGTGGCGGAAATAAAGGCGGCTTCGGGATACTGTGTTTGAGCTAAAGTTAGAGTCTCGCGATCGACGCGATCGATTTTATTAAAAGCAATCAAAGCTGAACCCGGAAGAGCCGGCATTTCTTGTAGCACCTCCTCGACTGAACGGATGTGATTTTCCCAAGCAGGATGAGAAAGATCGACGACATGCAGCAACGCATCCGCCTCGGTGACTTCCTCCAGGGTGGCGCGGAACGCATCCATCAGAGCGGGTGGAAGTTCGTGAATAAATCCGACCGTATCGGTTAGAAGCAGCGTCTGCCGCTCCTGGGTTTCGGGTTCCGTCACCACCAATTTTCGCGTTGTGGGGTCGAGGGTGGCAAAGAGTTGATCGGCGGTATAAACCTCCGCATGAGTTAATACATTTAACAGGGTCGATTTTCCCGCATTGGTATAACCCACCACAGCAATCGAGGGAACCTCTTGCTGTTGTCGCTGTTGTCGTAACCGAGCACGATGGGCTTGTAATTGGTTCACTTCTTGCTGAAGTTGCGCGATACGCCGCTGAATGGTTCGCCGTTCCGTTTCTAACCGAGTTTCACCCGGCCCTCGTGTGCCAATTCCGCCACCGAGTCTAGACATCTCCTGACCTCGACCCCTGAGGCGAGGTAGCATATATTCCAGTTGTGCCAGTTCCACTTGCAATTTACCCGCTTGGGATTGGGCGCGTTGCGCGAAGATATCCAAAATCACTTCAGTGCGATCGACTACTCGAATACCGATCTCGGTTTCTAAGTTACGCGCCTGAGAGGCAGAAATATCTCGATTGAAAACGATCAGATTGGCTCCATGCTTATGAGCACGCAGGGTAATTTCTTCGATTTTCCCCTGACCAACAACCGTTTGAGGATGGGGACGCGATCGCTTCTGCTGCACCGTCTCCACGACCTCTCCCCCCGCACTTTCCACCAACCGAGCAAGTTCTTCGAGACTATCTTGAAACGGCTGGGGAGACATATCCTCAGTCATCAACCCAACGAGAAGAACACGGTCTTGCTCCGTCTTAATCTCTTGGAATTGTGAGGTTTCAAAGCCTGCGGCTTTAAACTCTTTCTCCCATTCATCGATTAAGTCATCAAAGTCTTGCTCC
>DATNQL010000336.1:0-2794 GCA_036704025.1 Stenomitos sp. | reverse complement strand
CCACAAAAATCAAGTCAGGTCGTAGTGTCCAGTCCCTTGTTCCAATTCCCAATATTAGGAAGAGTGAGAGAAACAGGATTTGATAGTTTCTAGGGTCTCGTTCTAGCATTGCCTCCCTCAACCAATCTGAATTTCATTATTGTCTTTAATCTAGGAACCTTACGGGGGAAAGATTGTTGAACTGTTGCCTAACTTAATGAAAATTAGGAAAGTAGGTAGAGTCCGTGTCAAGTTCACTAGACCTGTTACGTAAACGATGGAAATCCCTCCCTTTTCTTGAGGAGTTATACGAGAAATCGACTTGTTGCTAATATGCCCGTCCTTCTAAGCACAAGCGTTCTTGGTTACGCTTTCGGTAACCGCGTCTGCTTTATCCCCAGAAAGGAAGAAACTAATAAGGTTTTGGATTGTGGTGTTTATTCGTGTTATTAAAGCGATTCACTCTCGGCTTTGTTGAAGCCCCTGAGGCAACCGCTTATGAGTTGGAGGCTAATGACTCGTGAGAATCTTACGGATTTGAATCTCTAGCTTGTCTGGCTGCTCTACCATAGCCAGATGCCCACACTCAGGAATTTCAATCACGTTCTCATCGCAACCTTGAAATAACGGGTGGAAACTAGCCAGATGACGCACGTACTTCGGTTCCATGATCTTATCGTTGGCACCAGCTATAAAATAAACGGGCTGCGTGAGCTTGGACACTACTTCAGGTAGCCGATTCACTTCGGCTTCTGTGGTGGAATCGAGTAATGCTCCAACGGCGGCTTCAGGACTAGCGGCAACGAAATCTATCAGTCGCTGGCGTCCCCATCGACGTGGGATCGGACTTGCCACCTGCGATCGCGTTAAGAGCAAGTCTAGCAACGGCAGGTAACAAAGCCAACGGGGTCGTTGTTTCACCAGTTGCTGACCCACAGCCCGAAAGCGCTCAAATTCTTTTTTGATATAAATTCCGCCTCCAGCATTGACACAAATAACCCCCTTGACTCGCTCCGCAGCCATCGACGCGCCCCAGAGGGCAATACTGCCACCTAATGAGTGACCGATGAGCCAAGCACAGTCTATCCCTAGCTGTTGCAGCAAAAGATTTAAGTCCTGAGCATAGGCGGCTAGGGTGTATTTGGAAGAAACCTGTTTGAGCGCATCAGCGTTCGAGAATGCAGCATCGAGTAACTCAATGCTGTTTTGAGTTTGAGCGGCTTGGGGCTGAGAATCACCAAATCCCCTCAGGTCATAAGTAAGGCACTGATAATCCGGTGCCAAGGTGTCAATTAAGGGCTGCCAATAGTTGCGGCTTAAAAGCCAGCCGTGGATAAAAACAAGGACAGGAGAGGGGGATACAGGGGGAGGCGTCAGTTCGTAAGCATGAGTAGCTCCCCGAAGGTCGATGAATGCCATATTTTCATCCTATCGAAGATTGGGTGATGAGTAATCGGTAATGGAGCAAAATTTTCTCCATGACTCATGCCAATCCTTAAAATCGGCGACCCAGTAAGCGCTGCCGCACACTTTCCGCAATTTTTTGACCGAGGTATTCAGGAATTAAGTTTTCGTTAGGTCCCAATAAATACAGAATTAACCGGGTTCGTCCACGCCATACCAGCAAGTTGGCATTGACCACCAAGAGGTCTTCTTGCCAAATGGCATACATGACTTTGTAGAATAAACCGGGCTGGTTGTCCGCCTCAATCAAGAGTGCCGGGAGATGGAAAACCGGATCGACATAAAATTCTGTTTCCACTTGTTCCAAGCCAGCATCGAGATTAAACTCCACTGCCAGCATTTCTTCCACTTCAAATCGCCCTGCTAACGCCTCTCGAATCGCCCGACAGACATTTTCTGATGTTGTGTTGGTTAGCGCTTGGCTACCGCGAGACACTACCAGCTTGATAAAGACCAGCATCGGCGGACTGATTTGACCATAGAGACTGAGGCTATGAATCGTCAATCCATAGGCGGCTAGAACGCCAAAAATGTCACTCAGGAGAAACGATTGGTTCCGGTAAGCAAAATGCAAGGCACTTTTGGAGCCTTCCGGTTGGATCTCAATCACGGCCCGCCTGCTTTTGTACAGTCGGTAGGCGAGTCTCAGGTTTTGCAGTTGGATCTCACTACTGACAAACTGTTCATAAAACTGAGGAAACGCCCGATTAAAGCGCTTGAGGAGTTCTAGTGTAGATGTTTTCAAACCCGCAGCCATAAGTAGGGGTAGGGGTAGGACTCGTACCAAGGTAATGAGGTTGACCTAAGCCATCGCTGTACTCAAAAGCTTTTAGCCAGACACAGCGACAGACACTTCTAAGGAAAGAACCTGCTGTATCTGGTTAATTTCTCACAAATTCTGCGAGGGTACCCTCAGTCTACCTAAAGAAGGACAAGCCTGGGTCTTTTCGCGATTCTTAGGATGGAGAGATACAGGGAAGCTGTTAGTTGTGCTATTATCAATGTCACAAAGTTTTGCGTCGATTTAGCCTGAAAAGACTTATCGCCAAACCCTACGTTTATTCCATCGGGAAGATTTTGATAAACAAGGGGTACAGGTAAATCTATCAACCATCTACGGATGTTTCGGGGTGGATTCCCGCCAATGTTCCAACCTATAGAGGTTTTACCTCTCCAGTTTGGGATAAACTTTTAGTGTTAAGTCTGGTCTCTATCCAAAGCAGAACGTCTCATCCGTGAGGAAAAGGATGTCTGCTATCGCTTTGGGGACAGAAGTAGGAAAATGCCACAGCCATACCTTCATGGGTTTTTGGAAAAGCTTTTTTAGCAGTTCTGATGCTTCCGCTCCGCA
>DATNQL010000335.1:0-2654 GCA_036704025.1 Stenomitos sp. | reverse complement strand
TCTTTGATAATCACTCACTCTGGGATTGATTATTATTGTAATTCAGTTCATCCCTAAGTATTTTTACTTAAGAATTTTGGGGTTTAGCCACCGCCATCAACTTTTGCCGTGCATGTGACAGTTGAGGGTGCGGAATGGGGGATCCAATGAAGACATGACAGGATTATGTCAAACCGATGAATTTTCTATGTCTGTAATCTCTAATCTTGCACCCAGATCAACGATATTCAGTCCTCTTGTTTTAGTAGAGACTTTATGTACGACATTTTTTCCTTTAACCTTATCATCCCCTTGCGCCAAAACAGAAGCTGAGGCTGAGGACGCCTCCTTATAATCCGCTTGGAGAGCGACAATGCCAAATCCAAATTGGTAGGGAAAGTGTCTATTTTTGTGAAAGCTGCAACAAACAAAAAGCGTCCCTCTATCGAGGCGGGAATCCAGATGAACCCACTGTGTAGAGGAAAGCTCTAAATTGTCTGTATTCCAGCCGCTACACCATCGTCAGCGACATCAACTTATCCGCAATCTCGAAGTTTGCCGTCACACGTTGCACCTCGTCCAAGTCTTCCAAAGCATCCATCAACTTGAGGAGCGATCGCACAAACTTCTGCTACTAGGGTTGAGAACTGACTCCAATGGGGGATGCTAAGCCCCGACGAGGGCGTATCGCTCACTCTCGCTTCTGTCTTAACGGGTCAGGAATGCTATGGTGTGCCCCTTACTGACCTTAGTAGCGAGTCTATCCACGCCAATTTTTCCTTTAGTTTTACGAGTCTTATATGCCAAAACAGAAGACGATGGAGATGTATTTGAGGGAATTTTAGTTGCGGCGACTTGCAATGGAAAAGATTGGGATAAAGAAAACTCATTTACGGCTTCATCCAGCGATTCATTAATCAGTTGATTTAATCTATTACCAGGAAATCTCTTGGTAATTTGTTTGTAGCTAAGTTTGTTATCCAACCGATTGCTGTCCTTAGCATCATCCTTATCTCTAAGAGCATTCATGATGACACCAAAGAGTTCTGCGGTATAGTACTCTTTATCTACATCAACGCCCCCATCGATCAACTCAATCACAACTAGGCAATAGACTTGCCGCTCGCTGTATCTATTCAGATTTCGCTTTCTGGGGTAATTCTTGACTTCTTGGTAGCAATTCTCAAAAGAAGGAAACTCCTGCGAGTGGACGGGATAGCTACTCAGGGTGAGTACCAACCCCAGCAACAAGGCAGCAACAAATCGGGTAGTTTTTCTGAATGACATGATTACTTCTTTACTGGTGATTTTCATTACAGAGAATGCGATCGCTCTTGTCTAAGGTTGGATTGTGCTGTAAGTAATTGCTCACCCAAGCACAACTTTTTGTCAGGAGTTGATCCAACGGCAAATCCCGAGCCAACTCATTGCCAACCTTACTAGACCTCAAATTCCAGATGATGACAGTTTGATCGTCACTGGCAGAGGCGACAGTTGTACCCTCTGGGCTAAAGCTGATGTCATTGATCCAATCAGTATGCCCATCCAGTGTCTGAAGGAGTTCACCCGATGGAGTCCAGACTCTGACTGTGTTGTCTTCACCCGCAGAGACGAGGAGTTTTCCATCTCGGCTAAAACTCAGACTGTTCACCGAAGCGGTGTGCCCTCTGGCAATCTTCAGTAATTTTCCTGCCCGGTTCCAAAAGCGGATTGTGCGATCGCCACCAGTTGAGATAACGGTTTGACCATCCGGGCTAAAAATAACGTTATTCACTATGTTCTGATGTCCTTGCAAGGTATGGATCAGTTGTCCTGTAAGGCTCCAGAGTTTAACGGTTTGATCTGCACTGGCTGAGGCAAGGGTTTGTCCATCGGGGCTAAAGTTGAGGTTAGTGACGGCTCCTTTGTGTCCCGCAATGGTACGTAAGAGTTGTCCTTGCCGATTCCAGAGTTTGATGGTGCTATCTTCACTCGCTGAGGCGACGGTTTGTCCATCGGGGCTAAAACGAACCGCAGTAACAGGTTTCTCGTGCCCTTCTAAGGTTTTGATGGGCTGCCCTGACAGATTCCACAGTTTAATAGTGGTATCTTTGCTAGCGGAGGCAAGGGTTTGTCCATCGGGGCTAAACTGCACAGTGCCAATGGGTTCATCCTGTGCCGGAAAGCCACGGATGAACCCACCTTTGGAGTCGTACAGATTGATCTTCCCATCCTCACCAGCAGAGGCAAGTAACTTCCCATCTGGGCTGTAGTGGACGCTGTATACCCGATTAGTATGCTTTTGGACTCGGTGCAGTATGGAACTCGTCGAGTCCCATAACCGGACTGTCCCATCAGCACTGGCAGAGGCGATAGTTTTGCCATCAGGGCTATAGGTAGCTTCATATACCCAATCCTGATGTCCTCGAATGGTTCGGACTTCCTGACCGGCAAGAATCCACAGTTTAATCGTTTTATCGAAACTAGAGGTGAGGATCGTCTGACCATCGGGACTAAAATGGGCGCTGCTCACAGCTTCGGGATGAACAAATTGCTGGAGTTCTTCCCCTGTCATGCTCCATAACCGTGCACTGTTGTCTTCGCTGGCAGAAATAATGGTTTGTCCGTCGGGGCTAAAATTAACCTCCCGCACAACCAACAGGTGTCCTTTTAATTCGTGCAGTAACTTCCCACTC
>DATNQL010000334.1:0-1571 GCA_036704025.1 Stenomitos sp. | reverse complement strand
CTAAACTTCAATCTATTATTTATAACCTTACCAGTTCAATATTTATTTTCCTAAATCACTCTGATTTCTACTTTTCCTCTGCCTAGAGTGACAAAACGTGCGATTCGTTGTGTGACGAATCACGGTAGCCAATCCGTAAATAATCACACCAACCAACACTAGCAATAGAGTTGGCTGAACTTTCGGTCTGATGCGGGTGAAAGCCCCGCCCAATCGACTCAGTTGTGACTCCTTATCTGCCCACACTGACCAGACTCGGTTTCTGGAGGGTGAAGCTGGGAACAGGGCGTAATCAGACATCCGTTGCGGGATGACACTGACGCTAACAGGGAGTTCCTATGGTGAAATAGAACCTAGAAAAGCAACCTACACTTGAGCGGGGCGCAACAGCAAAACCCCGACTTCACTGGAGACAAAACATTATTCCCGCCACGCATTGTTTTGGGTAGTGGCATGAGTTCAGGGAATCCAGAGGTTGAATTGGTTCCACCTAAAGGAGCATAGCAATCTGACCGAGGGAACGAATAAAAACGAATTGAGGGTCTAGGGGAGGTCGAACCCCTGCGTAGGCTAGACGAGAAGCGGAAATCCCTTAATTCGGGTAGGACTGACCGTAATTGGTCAGAGGTGTTCAGAATACACTTGCTTGGAGTTAGAGCATGATTAGACACAGCGATAATGCTAGTGAATCTTGGAAAAGATTACCGTGGAAGAAATTTCGCCGTAATTTATTCCGCCTACAAAAACGAGTGTACAAAGCCATTCGAGATGGAGACACGCGCAAAGCAAGGTCTGTCCAAAAGCTGATACTGAAATCTGCCTCTGCGAGATTACTGGCAATTCGTCAAGTAACACAGCTAAATGTGGGGAAAAAGACAGCAGGAGTCGATGGTAAAGCCTCACTCACATTTGAGCAGAGGTTGGAACTGAGTGAACAACTCAAAACTAAAGGTAATAACTGGCATCACCAGTCACTGCGGCAAATCCCCATTCCAAAGAAGGATGGAAAAATCCGTATCCTGAAAGTTCCCACCATTGCAGATAGGGCTTGGCAAGCTATCGCCAAATATGCACTCGAACCCGCACACGAAGCAACTTTCCATTCCAGGAGCTACGGCTTTAGACCAGGACGATCAGCGCATGACGCACAAAAAATCTTGTTCATTAACCTCAACTCCAATGCGAATGGAATCACAAAACGAGTTATCGAACTCGACATTGAGAAATGCTTCGACCGGATTAACCACTCAGCCATTATGGAACGACTCATCGCCCCAAAAGGCATTAAAATCGGTATCTTCCGATGCCTAAAAGCAGGAGTCAACCCAGAATACCCCGAACAAGGAACACCCCAAGGGGGAGTGGTGAGTCCGCTATTAGCTAACATCGCGCTCAACGGCATAGAAAGCATACACCAATCAGTTCGCTATGCGGATGATATGGTCATTATCTTAAAGCCTCAAGATAACGCCGATACTATACTTGAAAAAATCAGCCAGTTCCTCACAGAACGCGGAATGACAGTCAGCCAAAAGAAAACTAAGCTAACCGCCTCGACAAATGGGTTTGAT
>DATNQL010000333.1:0-3524 GCA_036704025.1 Stenomitos sp. | reverse complement strand
ATTCAATTCCTCCCTGTTTCAGAATCTGCGGCAGTTGCCAACAGAACCCAAAGCTATCCGGAACCCAGGCAACAGTTGTTAATTGACCAAATTTTTCCTGAACATAACGCTGGGCATAGAGTACTTGTCGGACAATCGATTCACCGTTAATTAAGTTTAATTCTGGCTCGACCCACATCCCACCCACAACTTCCCAACGACCTGCGGCGATTTGTTGTTTAATAGCGGCAAATAAGTCAGGGCGATGCTGTTCAACCCAAGCATAAAGGGCGGGTGTGGAATGGCAGAATGTTAAGTCGGGAAATTCTTGTTGTAACTTTAATACGGATTCAAACGTTCGTTGCGCTACGTCCCAAGTTTCACTGACAGGCCATAACCAAGCCAAATCTAGGTGAGCATGACCTAATAAATGGATTTTAGATTTGGGATTTGGGATTTGGGATTGAAGATTTTGGCGTAATGTGGAGAGCGATTCCTCAAATTCTTCCTTCTGCGACACAGTATCCCAATCAATCTCAGCCAAAGCGGTGGCAAATCTCTCTATTTGCTCTGGCTCAAAAGCCTCTAAATAGTTCTGCAAAACAGCTAATTCATCAGCCACAAAACCAGGGTCGATAGCATCAGTTGATTCATATACACAGGATGAACGCATTAATGCCCCAATATCATGCCCCGGACTCACCAGTCGCAAGGCAACTGCAATTTTTTCCCCTGGAACAACCACCTCACTCAGCAGTACTCTAGCTGAGGAATCAAACAAATCTCCTTGTTGCACTAACTGACCATTGACGAAAATTTGTGCATCTTCTGCCCACCAAGTCAAGGCGAGTCGCAAGGCTAATCCTGCTAAAGGATACCCCTGCAAAGTTTGGGGAATCACGAAGTGTTGACCCAACCACATGACCTGCCGTTTTGCTGACCAAACGATATATTCTTTGGGGTTCAGTTCAGCCATTGACCAGTCATTCCACTGTTCTGAGTCAGTAGCCATTGCTACTGGAAGGTCTTGAGGACAGTAGCGCCAGTGAGGCTGAACATTCACTTGAGTTAGAGCACGTAACCGGGTAATGGCTTGATTCATTTCGTGCCCTCGATCTGACGAGGTCGCAGGGTCGGTCATGTTTTTCGATAAAATCAGGGCACCTACTATTGTTGATTTTCCGCTGCCGATTTTGGCGCTCTAACGTTAATGGCTCTCCAGTTTGCCAGTTATAGCAGTCGCCAAGACAATTAGGACAAAGCTAAATACTGAAACCTTGACTCGTCAATCTTTTCCCTTCTACCTTTTGCCCTCTGCCTTCTGTCTTTTGCTATATTTGCGGACTTAGTAATTAACCATCATGCCTTCCGATTCCCCAGGTCGCTACCAAAGTCGATTTTTCAATTTTCTGAACCGACAATCGGTTCGCTTGAGCGCTCGAGTCGATCGCGCGGTACGCCAGATCAAAGTCGCAGCGACTTGGGGAGTGCAAATTCTACTGTATCCGGCATACCTACTGACCCAGGTCAGTTTATCAGCAGGTCGTCAACTCTCGTCGGAGGCAGAAGCGGGTTGGCCTAAATTAAAAGAAATTACCCATAAAGAACCAGAACACGAGGAGACAGCACCCCAAGCGGATACCCCCATTCAACGAGTCCTCCGTGAAGTCACTACCCTACCTCTTCCAGAAGTATTGGGTTCAGTGGTGTTACAACCCGATTTGTGGGTAGAGGACAATAGTCAGGCGTCAAATGGGCAAATGGCTGACAACGGACAACTAACAACTCCCTCCCGGTTGGAGTTTGCGCCGCCGCAGGCTGGGAGTGAGCCGACGATTGCCCAAACGCGACCTGGCGATGTCCGTCATGAGATTCAGGGGGTAGCGAGTCTGTTGGAAACACGTTCCTTGGTACTCGTTACCATCGAAAATCAAATTCTGGATATTTTGACGCCCCAGCAGCAGCAAAAACTTGCCGCTAAGATGAGCTGGGAAGTGGCGAACTTATGGCGTCAACGGCGTTTAGTCCAAGCCTCTAAGCTCAAAAATGCAGCACCTCGGCTTTCTAGCTTAGATCAGCCTCGTGTTTTGTTGCCGGTCAGGCTGTTTTGGAAGGTGATGGCATGGGTGCAAACCAGTCCAGTGGCGATCGCCGCGAATCTTTTCCAAGAATCTACCTTAATTGGAGAAGATGCTCTCGACTCTGGTCAAATCTTACCCCCCCGCCCAGCGCGAAAACCCAGGCGTCAACTGCCAGGGTTGAATCACCCAGCGATCGCAAATCAGCAAGTACCCCAAAAAGCCTTAGCTTCTTTAGATCGCACGATCGCTGAACTGGAATCTCACCAGCTGGTACCAGGGACGGAAAGTTTAGTCCAACTCCGGGATTCCTTACAAGAACGGTGGAATTCCTCCTTGGCTAACATGTCTGAGGCTATCCTCTCACTTCGCGATCGCTCTCAAAAACTCAGCCGACAGGAACAACCACCATCCATCACCCCTGAAGACCAAACCTCAGCAACCGAGACATCTCAGCATCAATCATTTCAGATTCAAGCCTTAATTCACGCGGCGATTGAGTACTTTTTTGGCAGACGTGGCTCTGATTTATCGGGGACAGATTCTCAGCAGCGAACACCACTTTCGGGGAACCCACCAGGCCAATTCCGTCCACTTTCTGGGCGTAATTCTCCCTCTTTATCTCCAGCGCAAAGCCGTGAAACTTCGGATTTCACCGATACAGATGAATCCGACCCCTGGTTATCCTGGGGCGATCTATTTGGTCAGCCAGAATCCTCTGACTCTATATCACAAAAACCCACTATTAGTCAAGAAATAAAGTCCCGAATCCCAAATTCCAAATCCCAAAGTCAACTACCTGAGGGGTTCAATAGTAAGATGCCCATCCAACCCAGAAATTCTGTTTGGGATAGCCTCAAGCGCTTTCTGAGTCCTAAGTCAGCTCTCACCAAACGTTCTGCACCGGGTAGGAAAAAGCCGACTGTCGAACCCAATTCCTCAGTTCCCCAGGCTGGCAAACTGACAGCGACTCCAAAGACACCACCTTTGGCAACTCCCATAGAAGACAAAGGCAGTAGTCCGACAAAACAACCGAAAACGCCCTCCTCTGTTGACGTGGCTTCCCGCCGTCCCAGCAGTATATCGTCGGGTAAGGGGAAGAGTACGGCTATCACAAATCCTTCTACCCCTGCTCAAGATGCTGAAATTGAACCCTCGCCGGATTGGATTGAAACCAAGGCAACTCCCACCGGATACGTCAAGCACCCCTTAGAACGAGTGCTAGGGTGGTTAGATCGCTCCATGCTTTGGTTGGAAGAGTTCGCGTTGAAAGTTTGGCGGTGGTTGCGGCGGCTGGGGCGTTGAGAACTGAAGCTCCTGATATAGCCCCCATTCCGCACCCTCAACTGTCACATGCACGGCAAAAGTTGATGGCGGTGGCTAAACCCCAAAATTCTTAAGTAAAAATACTTAGGGATGAACTGAATTACAATAATAATCAATCCCAGAGTGAGTGATTATCAAAGA
>DATNQL010000332.1:0-9699 GCA_036704025.1 Stenomitos sp. | reverse complement strand
GGATGCTCAAGCCCTGCGACAGTCCGCCCATACCCTTCGTTCTAGCAGTGCGAATCTGGGGGCAATGAATCTCTCTCATCTGTGCAAAGAGTTAGAAAGGATCGGGCGTGCGGGTACCACGACGGATGCCTCGGAGTGGATTGTGCAGGTAGAGGCAGAGTATGAGAAAGTAAAAGTGGCTTTGCAACTGGAATATGAGCAAATTTCTGCATGAACCTTGCATCTCCCCCAGATTCGTCCCTGGTTCTGGTCGTTGATGATGACCGCTCCCTCAGAACGCTGCTTCGTTTTGCGATGGAAGAAGAAGGATATCAAGTGGCAGAAGCGAATAATGGAGAAGACTGTTTGGCTCAATTCGCAAGGCTCAAACCGGATATTGTGTTGCTCGATGCCGTGATGCCGGTGATGGATGGCTTTAACTGCTGTAGCCAATTGCGTACTTTGCCCACGGCGGAGTACACTCCTGTACTGATGATTACGGTACTCGACGATCAAGAGTCGGTTGATCAGGCTTTTGCGGCTGGTGCGACGGATTATGTCACGAAACCCATCCATTGGGCTGTTTTGCGTCAACGTGTTGCCCGTCTTTTGGCCGCCAATCGGTCACTTACTCAAGTTCAGCAAGTCACTGAGGCGCTGCAAAGGCATCTCCAGCGCGAGCTATTATTCCGAAGCCTAACTCAACACCTGGCTCAGGTTCTAACTTGGGAGGAAATACTTAACCCGTGTGTCAAGGAAATTCGAGAGTTTTTGCATGTAGATAGCCTTGCTCTTTATCAAAAAAATGGCAACTTTACAGTCAAGTCTCTCTCTGAGAGCGGAACTTCTCGGTTGAAATCCTCTGGGAAAGAGTCAGGTTGGGAGATGGAATATGCCCAGGAATTTGAGGCTGGGAAGATTGTTGCTATTTCAGATATCCAGCAGCCAGAAGTCCCGACTACAGTGGTTAATCGTCTGAATCAGGTAAGGATGAAGGCTGTGCTGATGGCACCCGTTTTTGTCCGAGGCGAGTGGTGGGGACTACTAGAAGCGGCTGACTCCGACTCTCGGGATTGGCAAGGGGAAATGGTAGAGGTATTGGTTGATGTGGCAAATCTGATTGCGCTCGCTTTGGGCTACCTCGAGCCATGAGGAGGCACTCCAGTGCCTACTGTCGTCCTAAAGATTAGGAAAATGTTAACAACCCAAACGACTGCCTAGCCGTAATAAGGGGTGTGGGGTGTAGGGTGTGGAAATAGGCTTTCTAGAAGCCTGGAGTTACACAAAACAAAGCCCGCCGACGCGGGCTATAGAACAAGGAGTTATACAAACCGGAGTTGGTTAACAGACTTGTGCAGAGAATTCTTTCAGGCGATTTACCGATTTACACTCTTAGCGGAACATACTACTGACAGAGCTGTCCTCATGGATACGCCAAATAGTTTCACCCAGCAAGTTAGCCACCGAAAGCACCGTTAGCTGTGCAAAGCGCTTTTCTTCAGAAACGGGAATGGTATTCGTCACAATGATTTCTTCAAATATCCCACTCGAAAGGCGCTCGATCGCTGGAGGTGAAAAAACAGCATGAGTGGCGCAAGCATAAACTTGACGTGCGCCCTCCTTCCGCAGTATTCTCGCTCCCTCACAAATGGTGCCAGCGGTATCAATCATGTCGTCTACCAAAACGGCTGTTTTGCCTTTGACATCCCCGATCACATTCATCACTTCCGCCACGTTGTGCGCCTGCCGACGCTTGTCAATAATCGCGAGGGGAGCATCATTTAGCTTTTTGGCAAATGCCCTGGCTCTAGCTACACCACCCACATCGGGTGAAACAACCACAATGTCAGAGAGACGTTTACTGATCAAGTAGTCTAGCAATACAGGTGAGCCGTAAACATGGTCAAAGGGAATGTCAAAGTAGCCTTGAATTTGGGCAGAGTGCAAATCCATGGCTAAAACTCGACTGGCACCTGCCTCCGTAATCAAGTTAGCAACCAGCTTCGCCGTAATCGACTCGCGCCCAGCCGTTTTGCGGTCTGCTCTGGCATAACCATAGTAAGGAATTACGGCAGTAATTTGCCGCGCTGATGCCCGACGGCAGGCATCAACCATAATCAGCAATTCCATCAGGTGAGCGTTGACCGGTTGGCACGTTGGCTGAATCAGGTAAACATCACAACCCCGAATAGATTCCTGAATTTGAATATATAACTCTCCATCTGCAAATTGTTTGCGAACCATCGGACCCAAATCCATTCCCAGATAGCGAGCCACTTCTTGTGCAAGTGGAACATTGGCAGAACCTGAAAACAGTCGGAGACGATTATTGTCCGCAATCGGCGGCAGCATGGGCTGAAGCGTTAAAGTTGCAGAACGGCTCACAGCAAACCCTCGAAGCTCATTTGATTGCAATCTTATCATTCTCAGTTATAAACACCTGTAAGATTTTTTAAAAAAGTTGTACGGATGAGAAGAATAGCCATTCATTTAGATAGATGAAAGTAGATTAATCAGCCTACAGAAACAAACTTTATATTTTTTACAGAAATACAACGGCTAACAGCAGGAGGACGTTAGCTTTGTTCCCCTCATCTCAGATTGATTGCCAACACACAAACATATCCTTTGCGGCATCATCTAGCCTCAAAGAAAACAGCTACTGGCTATTGCTTTTCACTCACTTGGACTCGAAATCAGAAAAAGTCGTGAGTTCGCTTTCTGGTATGTCAATTGGAAATAGCAAATATCACAGAAAGTTCGGCCTCTAAAGTTATTAAGACATAAAAATCTGAACCGACCAGCCGTCGGAAGGAAAATCCCAAAAGAGCCATGGGTTTCTCGGTTAGGTTGGTCTACAAAAGGCCGATGGCTTTCTAGGCCAAGTTTTTTGAGTTGTGTGTCGCAAAGTAGTATTCCGACACACAGACGAGTGTAGTAAGTCAAAAAAGCTTTAGGCAGCTTTATAGTGTATCACTACATTTCTGGTTTGGGTAGCTTTAGTCTAGCTAGAAAGCTGGACTTTTTTCACCAGCGCGGCTCTGGGTTCAATCGGTGCCGGACAGGCAAGCCGCCTCAAGGCGAGAAGGGCAAGTGTTGGCCTAGCATTCCCCTCGCCTGAGTCGGTTGTATTGTCACAGGCTTCCCTGTGGGTGCGATCGCTATCTATAACCTCCAAGTTGTAAGCCTCTGAGTTAATTTAAAAACCCGAAAAACCTTCATCCCAAATATCAACCGACAATTTATAATATTCAAGCTTAGCTTGACCACAGCCAGCCGTTTGCACGGAGCGAACGGAATTATTTATAGCTTTTTGCTTGAGGTCTTTCTCCAAAGATTAGAAGATTAAAAAATCAAAACCTCACTCAAAAGGAATAGGCCCTAATAGAGCTAAAACGGGCATATTGACCAAAAATAAATCATTTCTTTATTATCTTTTGACAGGAGAATAAAGAAAATTTCTGATAAATATCCTACTGGCGAGTTGGTTTCATTCACGGTACCCTAAGGAAGTGAAGACAGCTAGCTGCTGCACGGAAGGCAAAACCAACTTGCCGTTAAGCGTCCTTCCCCTTTCTGATAAAAACTGGTAGACACGCTCATGGAACCACCCATTCCCTCAGGAACTATTCTGCAAAATCGTTACCACTTGCTCAGTGTTCTGGGTCAAGGCGGGTTTGGTCGGACTTACCTAGCAGAAGATCAAGGGCGCTTTAACGAACGTTGTGCCCTCAAGGAATTGATTCCGCCTGAGACAGGAGCCTATGAACTGGAGAAGTCCAAGGAACTGTTCCAAAGAGAAGCAGAATCTCTCTATAAAATTAACCACCCACAAGTTCCCCAATTCCGAGCCAACTTTGAGCAGGACGGACGGCTGTTTTTGGTACAGGACTATGTGGAGGGGAAAACCTATCGGCAACTGCTCAACGAGCGCAAAGCCCAGACTTATATCCAAAGTACTAATCCCAGTGGGGGAAGCCCAGAGCCGAGTGCTGGCGTCTTCTCAGAATCCGAGATTCGGCAGTTATTGCTCCAGTTAGTGCCGGTGTTGGATCATGTCCACAGCAAAGGCATTATTCACCGAGATATTACACCCGACAATATTATTCAGCGCAACTCGGACGGTTTGCCGGTGTTAATCGACTTCGGTGTGGTGAAGGAACTAGCAACCCGGATTTTTACCTCGGTCGCCTCCGCCCCGATCACAACTGTGGGCAAAGTCGGTTATGCCCCCAGCGAACAAATCCAGACCGGTCGGGCTTATCCGAGCAGTGACCTCTATTCTTTAGCCGCGACATCTGTAGTACTACTCACCGGCAAAGAGCCACAAGCCCTATTTGATGATAATCAACTCACTTGGAGCTGGCGGCGATGGGCGAATGTGAGTGATGAATTAGCCAGCGTTTTGAACCGGATGCTCAGTTATAGACCGGGCGATCGCTACCAGTCAGCCACAGAAGTGATGCAAGCACTTCAATCCCCCACACCCCAAGCGCCTGTCTCCCCCCCACCTCCTCAACGACCCGATCCCAACCTCTCACAAGTTGCCACCATGGCGGTAGGACGCCCTCCTGCCGGGGGTGCGGGTGCCAGAACACCCCAACGAGGCAATCCATCCATCCCTGATCCCAACCAAAACACAATCTGGGATAATCCTATGGCTGTCGTTGGGATTGGAATTACACTAGCGTTGTTAGCCGGATTAGGTTCTTGGGCGCTTTTCAGTTCCCTGAGAAATCAAGAAGACCCTCAAGCCTCTGTAACGCCCACCGAGACGATTGGCGACGAGTTATCCACTCCCCTCGTTATAGAAACATTACCACCAACACCCGTCGAAACCCTGTCGCCCATACCAACAACAACACTGTCACCGATACCCGCAACACCCCTATCGCCGATACCGACAACAACACCAACGCCAAGTTCCTTTAGTCGAACTCTGAATGTGCCCGTTGGTAAAACACTCACCACAGAAGGAAATTTAAAGGCCAATACAACCGTTAACTATAAGCTCCAGGGTGAACAAGACCAACGGCTAACCGCGCAGATTCCGGAAGAAGGAGTCTTGATGACGATACTTGGACCCAATGGCAAGCCAGTGGGCAACCGGGCGACACGGGTGAAGAATTGGGAAGGAACGCTTCCTTTTACAGGAAATTACACCATTCAATTGCGACCCGTCCAAGGTGTGGCGGCTAGCGATTACACCCTAGCGTTGACTTTGGAACCGTCACCCTCAGCCTCACCGTCACCGTCACCCTCGCCTTCACCCTCACCTAAATACGACCAACAAAAAGTCAACGTGCCAGCGGGTAAAAGCGTGGATGTTTCAGGTAAAACTAGCCCTCAACGGATCAAACGGTATTTGGTGACCGTTCCAGAAGGTCAGGCGCTTACGGTGAAGCCTGTAGAAAGTGACGTGAGAATCAATGTTCAATATCCCGATGGAACCGTTCAGCAAAATGCCGCCGGGGTCAATTTTGTGCGGCCTGGTAATTATAAAGTGGATGTGATCGCTGGAGATGAGGCAAACTTTAAGCTAAATCTCAGTCTACAGAACGTGGCTCCCACCGCGACTCCAAGCACAACTCCCACCCCAACTCCCAGCACGACTCCCACCACAACTCCGTAAAGTAACCGTGATTGACCGTTGAACACACTATTAATTACTGGCACCGACACGGGAGCGGGCAAAACCGTTTTGACCTGTGCCCTACTGGCTTATTGGCAGACTTACCATCCTCAAAAGAGTGTGGGGGTATTCAAACCCATTCAAACAGGGGAAGGAGATTGTGAGTTGTATCAACAGCTCTTTAACCTCAATCAATCCCCGGAAGAAATGACGCCCTTGCGCTTCCAGACACCTGTAGCCCCCCCCGTGGCGGCAGAACGAGAAGGACGTACCGTAGACCTCAGTGTCGTTTGGCAGGCGTTTAGTCGCTTGCAACAGCAGCGTCAATGGGTGCTGGTGGAAGCCCTCGGAGGGCTGGGTTCACCCATCACTCACGAACTCACCGTGGCGGATTTGGCAAGGGATTGGCGGTTACCGGTGGTATTAGTCGTGCCGGTGAAACTCGGTGCGATCGCGCAAGCCGTTGCCAATGTTGCCTTAGCACGCTCTTGTGGGGTTCAGCTTAAAGGCATTGTTCTCAATTGTGTCCAGTCCTGTTCAGAGGAGGACATCGCCAATTGGACACCCATTAACTTGATTGAGTCTCTGACAAAGGTCCCCGTTTTGGGAATTCTACCTTATTTGGCTGAACCCACTGACCTCTCGAAACTGGCTCAAGTGGCTTCAGATTTAGACTTGGAGTTGTTAATGCCAAGCTAGGCGAAATGTTTATGGAATAAATTGGCTAAATATTATAGCATAAACCCTTGAAATTAGCTATAAATATGGGCGAGTAACACGGATTGAGACACGGAAAGTCTGGATCAGTTACGTTGGGTGAAGGGTATCTCCCTGAGCATAGAATATTCCCTTCAATGTTGCTTTTAAGCGCGGCAAAACATGGTTTCTACATTCCCCCATCCCCATTCGGTTGATTTATCTCAGATTAGACTTGCAATTCGCTCATTGCAGCCTCAACTCGTTGAATGGCGTAGATATCTCCATCAGCGTCCTGAATTAGGCTTTAAAGAACAGCTAACAGCAGAATTTATCTCCCAAAAGTTGCAGGCATGGGGATTTGAGCAGACACTTGACCCCTCGGTACCGCTTCGTTATCAAACAGGGATTGCCCAAACGGGTATTGTTGCCACAATTTCCAGTCACCGCCCTGGCCCTGTACTCGGCATTCGGGCGGATATGGATGCCCTACCCATTCAAGAAGAAAATGACGTGCCCTACCGATCGCAGCATGACGGTATGATGCACGCTTGTGGTCATGATGGACATACCGCGATCGCTCTGGGTACGGCTTATTATCTTGCTCATCACCGGGACAATTTCGCTGGAACCGTCAAAATCATCTTCCAACCCGCAGAGGAAGGGCCAGGGGGTGCCAAACCGATGATCAAAGAGGGCGTCTTAAGCAATCCCGATGTCGAAGCCATTCTTGGTCTACATCTGTGGAACAATTTGCCCTTAGGTACAGTCGGTGTACGGAGTGGTGCATTAATGGCAGCGGTAGAATGCTTTGATTGCACTATTTTTGGCAAAGGGGGACACGGTGCGATGCCCCATCAAACAGTTGACTCCATCGTCGTCAGTGCCCAAATTGTTAATGCTTTACAAACCCTTGTCGCTCGAAATGTTGACCCCATTGATTCAGCCGTGGTTACAGTGGGCACACTTCATGCCGGTACAACCCATAATGTTATTGCCGATACCGCCAGAATGAGTGGCACAGTAAGGTATTTTAACCCTAAACTGGAAGGGTATTTTGACAAGAGAATGGAACAAATCATTGCGGGTGTTTGCCAGAGTCAGGGGGCACATTACGAGTTTAATTATGTGCAGCTTTATCCACCCGTCATTAATGATTCCCGAATGGCTGAACTGGTTCAATCTGTGGCATCCGATGTTGTGGAAACGCCAGCCGGAGTGATTCCAGAATGTCAAACGATGGGGGGAGAAGATATGTCATTTTTCCTCAAAGAAGTGCCGGGTTGCTATTTCTTTTTGGGGTCAGCCAACCCTAATAAAAATTTAGCTTACCCCCATCATCATCCCCAATTTGATTTTGATGAAACCGCTTTATTGATGGGTGCAGAAATATTTGTTCGTTGCGTAGAAAAGTTTTGTCGTTAACGCAGAATACCTAGGGTAACTGGCAAACAGTCTAGGGCTTCTTAAGCGGCAAATCTTGAAGGAATTTTCTGCTATTAAGAGGACTCAATGCCAGTACCCATCTACCTTATGGTCACGAACGACAACCAAAATCGTGATTCAATTTCTCAAGCTCAAACGCTCAACCTCCGATCTTTACTTCTTCATCAACAACGCCGAATCAAGACGCATTTTTATCTTCTGTTGTTGACTCTTCCCGTACTTGGAGCCTTAATCACTCAACCAGTACGAGCACAACCGATTACCTCCGATGGTACGACGGGAACCCTGGTTACTCCTAATGGCAATCGGATCGACATCACCGGAGGTCAATTCTCTCAGGATGGAACCAATCTTTTCCATAGTTTTGGAGACTTTGGATTAGAGGCTAACCAGACAGCGAACTTCCTCTCTAACCCCTCCATTCAGAACATTCTCTCTCGTGTCACCGGTGGAAACCCCTCTATTATTAATGGCCTCATCCAAGTTACGGGCGGCAATTCTAACCTGTTCTTAATGAATCCTGCCGGGATAATTTTTGGACAAAATACTCAGTTGAACCTCCCCGCATCATTTACCGCCACCACGGCAACTGGCATCGGTTTGGGTAATAACGAGTTTAAGGCGATTGGTAGCAACAACTATGCTTCTCTGGTCGGAACACCGAGTACTTTTATCTTTAGCACTCCCCAACCCGGTACCATTATTAATAGCGGATCATTGAGCGTAAAACCGGGAGAAAATCTCACCTTACTCGGTGGTACTGTTGTGAGTACGGGTCAACTCAATGCTCCCGAAGGTCAGTTGACGGTAGCTACCATCCCAGGGAACCATTCGGTACGCATCAGTCAACCGGGTCATGTTCTCAGTTTAGAAATTACCCCTTCTTCCTCTCTTCCCTTTACCCCTCTTTCTTTGCCGCAACTCCTCACGGGTGGCAATGGGGGGAAGGAAACGGGCTTAGTTGTTCATGATAACGGTCAGGTGAAGTTAAGCGGAGCGGGGATTGCGGTTGAGTCAGGGGATGTTGTCGCCAAGACGGCTACGGCTGGCAATGCACTCTTGTGGGCGAACCATGATCTGACGCTAGTCGAGAGTCAATTGCAAACAACGGGTGACTTACAACTGTTGGCGCAGAATACTGTCCGGGTGCGGGATAGTCTCACCTATCCTGTTTTGGTGCAAACGGGGGGGAATCTGGAGATTCGAGGCGATCGCCATATTGATATCCTAGCCCTGAATCATCCCCAAACCCCTTTCCAAAGTGGCGGCAATCTCAGTTTAGTCAGTGATGGCAATATCTCTGGGGATGCTCATTTCCAGAGTGGTGGCAGTTTCTCGATTCTCAACTTATCGGGTGCGCCAGGAAACTTTCTCAGCTACTTTGACCCAATTATTAGTGCTAACGGCAATGTCACCTTTGGCAATTATCAGGGCGTGGCGCTTAAAGTTGAAGCCACAGGTAGTATCACCGGGGGCAATATTATCATTACTGGGCCGGATCTCTCTGGCACCATTCCCACAACCGACCCTCATTTCGGACTGTTAACCACGAGTCCCTCCCTGATTTTGCAAGCGGGTAAGATGACGTTGGACAATAACCCCGCTACCTTTCCTCCCAGAGTGACGCCGGGAGGTATCTTCACGTCTCCCGGAGTCCCAACCGTACCCGGAAGCATTCAAGTCGGTCAAATTACCACCTCTGCCATCACGCCGAATTCTGATGCCGGCACTGTGATTATGGAGGCCACTGGTGACATTACCACAGCCCGGATTAATGCTATTGGCAATGGCACGGGAAATGGCGGCAACATCCGTCTCGATGCCGGGGGGAACATTACGGTGATTAACAGTGGGGGTAGTAACCTCA
Source organism: Stenomitos sp. (assembly GCA_036704025.1). Taxonomy (GTDB): domain Bacteria; phylum Cyanobacteriota; class Cyanobacteriia; order Cyanobacteriales; family Coleofasciculaceae; genus Allocoleopsis. Next base: position 79 of record DATNQL010000332.1, on the reverse strand, counting down.
CCTCTATCGGTCAGAAAGGGGGCGATATTCGCGTCAACGCGGGGGGTCAAATTGCCATGTGGAATGCCATTTCTCGGGG
>DATNQL010000331.1:0-13365 GCA_036704025.1 Stenomitos sp. | reverse complement strand
CACCCAGGATACGGCTGGTAACAAGCGTTGCTACCCCTGTCTGAATCACATTGTCAATAAGCTCGGTATTTTGGGCGGCAGCTTACCAGGTAAAACGCCTTTGGCATCTGGCTTTGGGGGCGCTTGTCGCCCCCTGAACTCCTCACGTTTAGATCCGATACCCTCTGCCTTTTGCTATAACAGACTCCTATTCCGTTAAATTACGGAGACTTCAAAATATCTTCTTATTCTTTTTCAGTAGTTTTCCTGTTTTTTTTTCAGCCAGTATGAAGTATCAATGAAGATACCCTACAAAAGGTATGAAGATGGGATACTACGATTTTAACGACCATTTTTGGTCACCCCTTGAAGTCTGCGCTCAAGCTCCCAAAAAACAGTCTCCAGAGAAAAAGATGAGGAGGATAAATCTGATCGACACTATCTTTAGTCTGATGTCTCACTCCAACAAGAGCGTGACGAAAAAAGCCAGTAGCCTGATCCATTAAGTGTTGGAATACTAATTGACTATCTAATTTACATAAAAGCTAGCCAACTGGGTGCATCCCACACATCCTCATCCTGATGCATTTATACTTTCTAAACCCTTGAGTAACGAATTTTGTAAAGCTTGAGTCAGTGCAACAGCCGTTTGCTTATCATTCTCCTGACGGTATTCATGGGAGTAAAGCGGAGAACCGATATTAATCAATATGTTGGCACACCCAGTAGCACCTGGGTCATAGCGAATTGCGATCGGAACAATAGGAATTTCTATCCCTTCTGGTATCTTCGCTTCAGCTTGCAGAACTAAACGCGCTAAACCCGTTTTAAGCGGGCGCAGCGGTTGGTCGCGGACAATTCCCCCTTCCGGAAACATCACCAATTTCTTTCCCGCTTGCAACAGTTCGATCGCACAGCGCATCGTGGAAACCGTGGGATGATTTAAGTCCACAGGAAAGGCTCCTAGTCTTTGAATCAACCAACCCTGGAAGCCCTCAAATTGATTAGCATTGGTCATGAACCGTAGTGGTTCAGTACTGAGTAAAGAGATGACGAGTGGGTCCCAACGACTAAAGTGCTTAGGCGCAAGCACCACAGGGCCGAATTCCGGTAGATTTTCAGATCCTTGAACCATAATTTGCCCAAAATAAAAACTCAGAACGATACGATGGACGGGGAAAATTGTCCAGTAAAGCCAAGGCATGACAGAAGCGTCTGGTGGAAGAGACTTCATCCGGTTAAGTTACCTGTTGCTGTTTCGATGAGTTTTACTGGTCAAGCAATTCTCAATTGCCTACAATACACCCGAAGCCAGGTCGTTTCGCTTAGCATGACAAATGACCAACAAATGTTGTGTCAACCCTGATATCCAATCCTCGCTGAAGAATACCATCTGGGAGTTATCCAAGAATGAAATTTGTGTCCGATCCACCCATCTCCGTCAAAATCCGCAAAATGAAGCAGCGGGTACGGTGGGGTGACCCGCTCATTGTAGAACGGGGAATCGACCAAACCCAGATGGTGTTAGACATCAATGAGCCAGATAATCCTGAATTTTCCTTCTTAGTGGTGGGGGATAGTGGTGCAGGACCCCAGCGCGGTCATAACCCCCAGCGACAAATCGCTGAACTGATGCTCTCACAGCGTGATAGCAGTGATTTTGTGTTGCACACGGGCGATGTAATCTACCTCGTTGGCTCCAGCGAGTACTATCAAAAGAATTTTATTTCCCCCTATCGAGAGTTTCTAGTCGGTGGAGAGGACTACAAAAAGATTGCCTATGACCAGATGGTCTTCAATATGCCCTTTCTCCCCGTGCTAGGAAACCACGACTACTACGACCTCCCGTGGTTGTTTGGTTTGATGACAGGGACGACACTCCCTCTGCGCCGACTTCTCTGGTCAAAACTAGATTTTGACATTGGCTGGCAGGGTTCGGGTCAAGGGAAGGTTTATGCACAGGCATTCATGGATTACCTGAAAGCGTTTAATAACAAGGAGGCGTTTGTCCGTCATTTAGACCAACATTACACCGCTCAAACAGATACAGGACATTGCCTACGTTATCAACCCGGACATTTCACCCGCTTACCCAATCGCTATTACACCTTTCGTTTCGGTGGAATTGACTTCTTTGCCCTGGATACGAATACCTTCAATGCACCATCACCCTTACCCAACACAAAACAGGGTGATGAACTCCGTCGCGAACTCTATCAGCGCCGACAGGAGTTAGAACGTTCAGAGGAGAAAATCCTCGAGGCTTGTGAGCAACTCAACCCCGATAAACCGGAGGAAGCGGATATTCTGGATGATCAGCAAGCCAAGTTGGAGCAGATTGAGGAAGCCAAGCTGGACATTGAGAAACAACTGACCACCGACAAAAACATTGTGACCGATTTTGAACAACTCGAATGGCTCAAGCAAAGGCTGATTGAATCTTGGCATACTCAAGAGGTGCGCGGACGTGTCCTTTATTTCCACCATCCTCCCTACGTCACCGAAGTGACCAAGTGGGACCAAGGACAAACGATGGAGGTTCGTTACAATCTGCGCCGTGTTCTGGATGCGGTCGCTGAAGGGGTTGGGGAACTGCCACAGGGGCGTCCCATCGTGGATTTGGTGCTTTCGGGTCACGCCCATTGCTTGGAACATCTCTACACGGGTGACACCGGACATGCCGACTCTCACATTAATTGGATTGTCTGCGGGGGTAGCGGTTACAGTCTGCGTCGCCAACGGGCGGAGGGTTCGGATTTAAGGGAGCGATTTAGAGATAATGAAGGCGATCGCATTCGTCAAGTGGCAACATCTCGCCTGTTTGTCGGTCGGCATGGTCATGGCTCAAAGAAGGGGCGACCCTATTCGTTTATCCGAGTTGATGTCAAAGCCGGTTGCCCTCCCAAGTTCGTTGTCCGTCCCTTGATTGCCGAACGATTGGGGCGGCAGTGGCGTCATCACCACCTTGAACCCTTTGTCATTTAACTTTTCGATATCGGACAAGGACTATTCTGATTGCATTTTGAACTTAAATGGATACAACCCCACCTATTGAGTACTCTCAGAAGCTGGAAATGTCTGCCAATCGGGTAGACGCCGCTGCACAACCTGTTTTAGATCAGCCACCCCTAGTTGATTTACGTCAATATGACTCATCCAAGTCCGATCGCGGGCGTCCTGGATGGTTCGTTTTGCTCTGGTGGTTGGTGCAAGCGATCGCCTTTCCCTTAAGTCCTCATACCTTCAACGGCTTCCGCAAAGGGCTACTCCAGCTATTTGGGGCAAAAATTGGCACGGGCGTGATCATCCGACCCACTGCCCGTTTTACCTACCCCTGGAAAGTGGAAATTGGTGACTACAGTTGGATTGGGGATGATGTGGTTTTTTACAGCCTCGATCGCATTCGCATTGGCTGTCATAGCGTGATTTCGCAAAAATCCTACCTCTGTACCGGTAGCCACGACATCCAAGACCCAGGATTTGGTCTGATCACCGCACCCATTGCGATCGGTAACGGTGCCTGGATTGCCACAGATTGCTTCATTGCTCCAGGCGTTCAAATTGGAGCCAATGCGGTGATTGGGGCACGTAGCAGTGTTTTCAGCAATATCCCAGCCCAACAGGTCTGTTGGGGCACACCGGTACGCCCCCACTATCAACGGCAAATCCGGCAGAAAGCTTAAAAAGATAGAGATTCTGCTCCTTACTCTTGAATGTCACTTTCATGCAGGAGGATAGTTGTTTCAAAACCCACCCGACCAAAATCTGGTTCTGGCCCCATCTCCATTTCAATCGCATACATCCAAGTCTGATTTGAATTAGGTCGGTAGCTTTTGATTCTACCTACACCGCCGCTAAAACTAACGGTTTGATTCCGAGTAAACCTGGGTACCATCATAGAAGTTGAGTTCATAAATCGGAAGACTCCTTTTAGGCTGGGGTAATGAGCGAGCGTCTACGGTCTACTGATACTATTTCGCTGTATCTTTGCCTGCCAGGGGACATAATTGTGCCCTACAGTTTATCTTCCACGCCATAACATAGCGATCCGCAGAATTAAGCCACTGAGCAAAAATTTCTTAATATAGAAGTGCGATCAAGCCCAGCAAAGATGATGTTTACAGTTGTATCTAAAACTTACTTTGTATAGCTCTATCGATAGTTTTGATTGGATTAAATAAGTAATCTATCGAATGATATAAAATTATTAAATTGAACGGTATCCCAGAAAACCTGAGAGAAAAACATGCGCCTAACCCACCCTCATGTGAGTGAGGCTGGAGGTTCTCATCTCATCTCCGGTTAAACACCCATCGTTAGGATTGACGCGGGGACACGGGGACGCACAGAGCTTTTTATTAGGGGTAATTGGACGGACAGGATATCCAGCATGGATTGACGGCTGAAGTGTAAAGTATGAAACCGTACAAACGCTCTTGGTTCAGATGAGCCACAAGGATTGGGTCGTCATTAAAGGAATTGAAATATGTTTTTAATTTATGAACCGTGAATTTTTTTATCGTTCATACTTTATCCTTCACCCTTTCTTATTTATCTCTGATAATCAGATGATGCTTAGCATCAAATGTAATGATTCCTTGTTTCTGTAACTGACCGAGTAGTCGCGTAATCGTCACTCTGGTGGTACAGCAAGCATCGGCAAGATCCTGATGAGTCAGGCGAACGCTTAAACGAGCACCTTGAGCCACCGGTACGCCAATTTCTTGCTTTAACAACTGCAACAGATGATGTAATCGTTCTTTAACTTGTCGTTTTCCAGAAATGGCTAACAGCAATTCTGTTTGACGTAGCCGCTGACTAATTTGAGGTAACAATGTTTGAGATAAATGAGAACAATCGCTGATTTCTGCTGGAGAAAAAGAGACTAGCTTAACTGTCTCCGAGAGAGCGGTAGCTTGATAGGTAGGAAGGGAAGTTAATGTAGAGCCAAAAGGCATCGATGGCCCTGCCAAGCCCATCAGTACCTCATCACCCATTTCACTCATCGTATTCAGCTTCACTACACCTTGAGCAACGACCCAAAGGCAAGAGGGTGAGAGGGGGATAATTTCTCCTTTAGAGTAACTATGCAGGGGACGATCCTGGAAAAGGTTAAGGTTGTGGTTATTTCTGGAGAACGCCATTTGAGACGGCTGAGGCTTGGTCAGTTCGCGTAATATCCAGCGCAAGGAAACTACCCTACCCTCAGGATCAAAGGCTGCATCGATAGTCACATCGGTTTCAATGCACTCGCTGTTACGGGGTTGTATACCGACTGTCCAGTTTTGTACCAGGTTACGCTGCTGTAACTGATTGAGCTTGAAGCGAAATGTCGAACGCTCTTGTAACGGAATAAAGTTGATCAGCAGTTTGTCCCTCAAATATGACAGCTCAATGTTGAGCAGCCTAGCCGCCGCACGGTTAGCCTCTTGAATTTTGCCTTGTGCATCTGTGATTAAGTAGGCATTGGGCATGAACTCGAAGAGTTCTTGGTAGCGCTTGCGTTCCACTTCCACCTGCGATCGGGTGAGGGCTAATTCCTCAGACTGCTGGTAGAGCTCTTCAACCGCGACTTGCAACTCTTCCGAGGCCGTACCGAGTTCCTTGAAGGCAGTTGGTAGTAAGAAGTCTGGTTGCTGAGATAGTGGGACATTCGCGCCCTCGTACAGCTCAGTTAAGCGCCAGTTAATGCCCTGTAACCGCTTAGCGAAAGCATCTACATTCACCATATCTAAATCTCCGATACTCACCTTATCGAGGTGAAGCATAGGAGATAATCGGCTTTTTATACACTGACCAATCGACAGATTTAGAGCTGTCAATTGTCAAGTCTTATGAACCTAACCGTAAACAATCATTGATGTTTTTGGTTGAACAATTGTAACGTTGTCAACTTTAAATGTATACAACGTTACAGGCTGCCTTAACATTGAGCCAATTCTGTGGCGGGTTGTCCACGACAGCAAAGAAATAACCAACTCACCCGAGTTCAAGTTTTTATCCTTTTACACAGACGACTTGCTTGAGGGTTGCCACAACTTCAACCAAATCAGACTGATGATTCATCACCTCATCAATGGGCTTGTAAGCGCCTGGAATTTCATCCAAAACACCCTCATCCTTGCGACACTCAATCCCTTGGGTTTGCTCAATTAAATCATCCAACGAGAAGTGCTTCTTCGCCTTGCTGCGCGACATCTGACGCCCTGCACCATGGGAACAAGAGCAGTAGCTGTCATGATTACCTTTACCCTTGACGATAAAAGACTTGGCTCCCATGGAACCTGGGATGATGCCGTAATCTTCCTCTCGTGCCCGAACAGCCCCCTTGCGGGTGACGTAAACGTCTTCACCAAAATGCACTTCCTTCTCGGCGTAGTTGTGATGGCAATTCACTTCCAAAAGCGGCTTGGTTGGCTTGCCACCCGCGAGATGTTTCTCAACAATCCGCTTGAAGCGAGCCATCATCACATCACGATTAACGCGGGCATAGTTCTGTGCCCACTGCAAATCCCGCCAGTAAGCCTGAAATTCGGGTGTTCCAGCCACAAAGTAAGCTAAATCGGGGTCAGGAAGAGATGTTTTGGTCATTTTGGCGAGTTCTTTTGCCGTGCGGATATGGCACTGCGCCAGTACATTGCCAATGTTGCGCGAACCGGAGTGCAGCATTAGCCAAACTTGGTTCTCGGTATCGAGACAAACTTCAATGAAATGATTTCCTCCACCGAGGGAACCCATCTGTCTCATCGCCTTCCCTTGCAAATCTTGCACCCCTCGATGCAGTTGTTTGAAATCAGCCCATCGCTGCCAGTTTGTTACTGATTTTTCGACTTGTTTGTTCTCATTGAAACCTACAGGAATAGCCGCTTCAATATCGAGGCGAATTTTCTTGAGCTTACCCTCTAATTGGTGAGCCACAAATGGAGTTTTGATTGCCGCCATTCCGCAACCAATATCTACACCCACCGCCGCAGGCATGAGCGCTTCTTGAGTCGCAACGACAGAACCGACTAAGGCTCCCTTGCCTAAATGAACATCTGGCATTAAGGCTACATGCTTGAACACAAATGGCAGAGAAGCTACATTTTTTGCCATCTTGGTTTCCTCTGAACCCAAAGCGTGATTCGCCCAAGAAAAGACGGGTGCTGGAGTAGAAATTTTTAGCTGTTCGTATGGCATAAACGTTTGCCTCTAAAAAATATCGATGATTCAGGGGGAAGAGTTTTGGACAATGACTGATTCTTGGCTAAAGTCATCCTTGGCTCAGAGCGCTCTGCGATGACGCTTTTATGTATTACATTAATACTACATAAGGCAAAACTCGATTCCAGAATGTTATGGTGCTTTTCTATAGGTCTTTCACGTCAAAGTGCATAACTGAGTGAAAAACTCCATTACAATTTGTCAAGAAGGCAAGGTTGTCCACAGCTCTGCCCTCGATTGTGTCAAGAGCAATCCACACAAACCCCCGTCTACTTTTATGGCAGTTCGTAAGGACACAATTTGGGAACGCTTCTTATCGCCGATTGTCCGTAGCCTCATTGATGAAGAAAAGTTACGGCAGTTGTATGAAAGTATCGATTGGCAAGCCGAGAGCGATCGCTTGAGTAATCCTCAGGTGATTTACCCTGACTACTACAGTAGCCAAAACTTTCACGGTATTGAGGGGGGATACCTGAACCCCGGTGCTTCGGTTACCTACGATGCGATTACCCAGTATGTGCTGCCACCGAATGAAACTTGGGTACGCCAAGGCTTAATTGAGCACATTGGGGGAACGCCGCGCCGGATTCTCGACTTAGGCTGCGGTACGGGTTCCACAACCCTAATGTTGAAGCAAGCCTTTCTTCAAGCCCAAGTGATCGGATTAGATTTGTCACCGTATATGCTGGTAATGGCGGAACACAAAGCTAAAACCGCCGAGTTAACGATTGAGTGGCGGCATGGTAAGGCTGAACAGACGGGCTTTCCTGATGCGTCGTTTGACTTAGTAACGGTGTCGTTATTATTCCACGAGACACCACCTGCCGTCGCCAAGGCTATTTTGCGAGAAAGCTTCCGTTTGCTGATCCCAGGGGGAGAAGTGTTAGTTTTGGACGGCAATCAGAAAACCTTGCGTCAGGTGGATTGGCTCACGCAGGTATTTGAAGAGCCGTATATTAAGGATTATGCGACCGAGAGCGTCGAGGCTGGGATGGGTGCAGCAGGCTTTGAAGCGGTACAAACTTATGATCATTGGTGGATACATCAAGTCACGCGGGGGATTAAACCGATTAGAGCAAACAACCCTGCGGCAGCCGCCCAACAGGCGTTCACTCGCAACACACCCCAAGATTTTGGTTCACAGGGCACTCCCGCCCCAGCGTTTTAGCACCAGGCATGACACTCAAGGCAGTTCTGTTTGATTTCAACGGCGTCATTATTAAAGATGAGTCCATCCACCAACAGCTCGTTGAGGAAATTCTGTTACAGGAAAACCTGCGTCCCTCATCCGATGAGTATCGAGAAGTGTGTCTGGGCCGGAGCGATCGCGTCTGTTTAACCGAGTTACTCAAGCGTCGAGGACGATTTGTTACCGAAAGCTACTTAACCCAACTCATGATCCGTAAAGCCCAAGCCTATCAGCAGAAGCTGGAAATGCTCGAAAAACTGCCGATTTATCCCGGCTTAGAGGATGTAATTTTCCAAATTCGTGCCGCGCAGTTACCCCTGGGAGTGGTGAGTGGGGCGTTGCGTTGTGAGGTGGAATTGGTACTCAATCGTGCCGGGATCGCCCAGAACTTCGCTGTAATTGTTGGGGGTGACGACATTAAAGTCAGCAAACCCGAACCCGATGGGTATCTTTTAGCCGTTGAGCGACTCAATCAAAATGATCCCACCCTCAAAGCACAAGCTTCAGACTGCCTCGCGATTGAAGATACCCCAGCCGGGATTGAAGCGGCGAAACGAGCGGGGATGCAGGTGGTGGGCGTGGCAAATACTTATCCCTTTCACATGCTCCAGCGTCAAGCCAATTGGACGGTTGATTATCTTCACGATTTAGAATTGGATCGGATCAGGGAAGTTTATGAACGCCGCGAACATCAGCCAGGTGCTAGGACGTGTTAGAATGAGAAACGGTGATTCCCCACTCGACGGTGAGGATTCAAGCCAAAATCCTCGCAGATCTAGGGGGAATTAGCTCAGTTGGTAGAGCGCTGCGATCGCACCGCAGAGGTCACCGGTTCGAGTCCGGTATTCTCCATGCCTATATCAAGATAATGGTCACTTTGTTAAGTGTTTGGTAACTCTTGTATCAACTTGTGAGATCTATTCGCTGTTATCTCTAAATCGGTTATTGTAAGAAAGAAAAGAGAATTCTAAAGGAATTCTTAATAAAGAGCCGTGTATGTCAGGAATAACCTCACGGTGTTGTTAAGACCAGTGTTCCCATTCCCCTGCCCAGCAAGGGTTTTTACCTAGAAAGGAGATTTTATGACTCCCACAATGCTGCGTCAGCTGTGGTCTTTAATTGAAACGACTCAGGCCAATCTTCTACTGAAACTGGATGATGCAACTTTAGTGCAGTGGCTACTGAAGCAATACAATCAAGGACGAGCGCTTAACCACGACGAGATCCACTTGTTGAGTGACTACCTCAACAATCGTGTATCTCTCATCCGGGATCTAGCTCAACAACGTTGTTAGCGATCCGGACAATAGACACATCATCGCTCCTCTACCTACAAGAATACCCTTCGGCATTACAGAATCGGAGGGATAAATACATACTTCAGTTCTATAATCTGTCCTCTTGTGGCTGATTAACTGTTGTGCTTAGAAGTTACCTAATGAAGGTTGCTGGATTCAATCATGCTTTTTGGTGAGAATTAGCTGGAGTGATTGAACCGCTCAAGGATGAACGTTCCTATTGAGCTGGAGGAAAATTTTGCGGCGGGATATTCTCATAGGGCAAAGAGGGCGAGGCTGATTTCCCCTGAGATTGAGCGTTGGTGAGCAGATGGGATACTAAGGTATAGCCAAAATAGGAGGGTATGGTGAGTGCAATCAGAAACACGATCGCACCGATCCAGGTGAGCGGTGTAAAGGACGAGCCGTAATGGCAACGGTAGGGATCATAAGGAAGCTGTGACGCATCGAGAACATTGCGTAAAGCAATCAATCGCTTGAACCGCACTCGTCGATCATCGAGTTTTTCCAGCATAATCCAACCAGAGATTGCCTCTTCTTCACACAGCTTTTGCAAAACAGCCGGATTGCGAAATAAGTCGCGACTAGCGCGTACAATTTTAAATTCCCAACCCACTAGATTCGAGTCTGTTGATGCATGGCTTGAATAAGCCGTAGAGTCCACCTTCCCGTTCCGTTGCGGCGTCTCTACCGATCCCAAGTTGTCTTTTGAGTCGAAAAAGGTCAAAATTTCTTCCTCCTCATGATGTTGCTGTCTGGTAACAATTTGCCTCCAGCGCAGCCATCCACTCAGCACCACAGCCTGCCAACCGAGATTGCCAGCTAGCAGGCTCCAAATCGTCACTTCAAGCATGTTTAGGTCGTTCTATCCTCTATTTGGGTGGCAGGCGAACATGGGGTGGCAGGTTAACAGGTTGCAAATTAGGATAGGTTTCAATCTTGCAACCTACCAACCCTGTAACCGGCTAACGTTCTAACCCTTTAGGGGCAAATACCCCTCTACAACGTAATCTGACCCCAGTTGACGCCAAGTGACACGTTCTAAGGTTAGAGCATCGGTCATCGTTGCCAATCCCAAATCCCCAACCGGTGAGGGAGCCACCTTGCCACCGACGATTTTAGGGGCAATGAAAGCCAAGACTTTTTGCACTGCGCCATCTGCAATTGCACTGGCGGCTAAAGTTCCCCCACACTCCCACAACACGCTGGACAGTTGTCTGTTATACAAGTACTCCATCACCGTCGCGGGCGTTAAGGGTGTCAACTCCACCACCTCCACTTTCTTTTTCACTAGCTGATGTTGGAAATCCGGAAGAGCGCCGACTTCGGTCAAAACCAAGGTGGGAGCGTCATTCGTTTGCCAAAGATGGGCGTCCAAGGGTAAGTTGAGAGTGCGACTCATAACCACTCGCAAGGGATTAGGGCTGTCTGAATGATGGCTGGTTAGGTAAGGATTATCGAGACGCACCGTATTTCCGCCAACAATCACAGCATCGCAAGCCGCTCGCAGTTGATGCACCTGAGTCCGTGCTTCTTGACCTGTCACCCAAGTACTGTGACCACTGATAGTAGCAATTTTGCCATCTAACGTCATAGCATACTTTAAAATTCCCAAAGGACGCTTGTGGAGAATGCGATAAATAAAAGCTTCATTGAGTTGACGACAAGCGGCTTCTTCGACACCCACCACGACTTCAATGTCGGCTGCCCGTAATCGAGCCACACCTCCCCCTGCAACCAGTGGATTCGGGTCAACCATACCCACGACGACCTTCGCTACACCTGCTTTCACTAACGCTTCTGAACAAGGTGGTGTTCGTCCGTAGTGATTACAAGGCTCTAGATTGACATAAATCGTGGCTCCCCTCGCCTTTTCGCCCGCTGCACGTAAAGCAAAGATTTCGGCATGGGGTTGGCCGGCAAACGGATGAAACCCTTCCCCGACAATCTCCCCATTTTGCACAATCACAGAACCCACGAGGGGATTGGGCGTCGTTCGTCCGAGGGCACGACGGGCTAGTTCGATGCATCGTTGCATCATAGCGCGATCAAAGGGCGTTCCTATTTCTGGCGGAGACGCCGCTAACACCTGTTGAGTATTGGTTTGGGCGTCTGCGGAAGAGTTTTCCATGAGCTTGCTGTTGTTAGGCTTACCCCTGAGTTTAGTTAATCAGCATGTTGCAAGCATATACTTTTGTTGCCGTCGCCCTCATCTGAGGCTGGCAACGTTGAATCTTATTTTGCAACGTTCCTAATTCCGAGGGGACTCACTAATCTAGCAGCCAATTACGGGGAGTGTCAGAACCGACGATGACGGTTTACCCGATCAAGGCGTTTTACACAGCGGTGAACAAGACTATTGAGGAACGCTCTGATTCCCTATTGCCATTGAAATCAGAGGCGAATGAGGCAATAGGCTGGTGCGATCGCATGTTGATTGAAAGCGTACATGATAGATGAAAGTACGGCTTTGGGGAACAGTGTATGAGTAACAGTTTTGTAGAGAAGCTACCAAAAGAGCAGATTGCTGAGTTTTGCGATCGCTGGAAGATTACCGAATTGGCCTTGTTTGGTTCAATTTTACGGGATGACTTTCGCCCAGATAGCGATGTGGATGTGCTGGTGACGTTTGCACCTGATGCCAAGTGGGGCTTATTTAAGGTTGTTGAAATGCAACAAGAATTAGAAAGTATTGTAGGCCGAGACGTTGATTTAATAGAAAGAAAGGCGATCGAACATAGCCACAATTGGCTACGTCGGAAAGAGATTTTGGGGAGTGCAAAGACCTTTTATGTCAAGAGACAACCAGACGCTGTTAGACCTTGCGAGGTCAGCACGACTGATCATTGAATTTCAACAAGGAATTGATCAAGCGACATTAGCGACTGATATTAAAACTCAATCGGCGATGTTGTATCACTTCTTGATTTTGGGTGAAGCGGTCAAACGGATATCTCCAGAATTCCGCCTTCAACACCCGGACATACCTTGGTCGTCAATTGCGGGTATGCGTGATCAGCTCATCCATAATTACGATGAAATTAATTTAGGCAGGGTTTGGGAGACTGCTCAGATAGATGTTCCAAACTTTTTGGCCATGATTGAACCACTACTGCCAGTGGAGGAAGAGTGAGGTGCTTGTGCGATCGCGTTTGGGGATGAGGATGCGATCGCTCTTCAATCGTTGAATTATATGTTGGACAACCTGGAGTCATGGCAAACTGACATCCATTGATTCCTCACAAGCCTCAACCCGATAAAACAAACCCCCTCCAAAAAATCCCCCCGCCACAAACCCACTCACAAACACCCACCCCGGAAGATGCCCTTCCGGAGCATCCAGCGAGAACCTCAAATTCCGATACCCAACCCAGAAGTCATTCACCCGCCAACCAACCTGATCCCCAAATAATTTCCAAATATCTACCTTGTCGTCCTGAATCGAATTTTCAATATCCTTCCAAATGCCCTTTTGGACACTAAAACCGAAGCGACCATTACTGTACTTAACCCATAATTCATCAATAGTACGAAGAGCTTGGCAAGGAAACATTTTCATATCCGATTCTGTTAGCCAGCCCTCTTGTTCTCGACCCGAAACTTTAAGCATCACCACCTCAGTTTCCCGATCTGCCTTTTGCCATTCCCCGGCTGCCAGAAGCTCTCGCAATCTCGTGTAATCTACTCCTTTTGTTT